>JAQGOD010000198.1 GCA_028293775.1 Gammaproteobacteria bacterium | reverse complement strand
ACCAGTTTGCGGCGGAGTTGATCTACTTCTCTGATTGTATTGTCAATAAAAAGCGTCCAGAGCCCTCGGGTGAAGAAGGGCTCGCGGATGTTCGCGTGATCGAGGGTATGCTCAGGTCCATCAATAGCGGACGCTGGGTGTCGATTCACATGGCCCAACGCAAGAAACGGCCCACGAAGCGACAAGAGATCCACCGACCGGCGGTGCCACGGCAGCCACGACTCATCGACGCAAAGCCGGCGAGTCAGTAGTGGGTGGGCGGGCCGTGAACCTCGGCACCGTAAACCTCGGCGCGGCGATTGCGATAAAGTGCGGGGATGAACCGACTGGTAACTTCCTCCCGCTGGCAAGCCTCGATTTTCACCGCATGGGCGTTATTGGCGATCGCCGCCTTTCCATTCGCAAGGAAAGTTAACCAGAACCTCGACACGTCGGCGCGGTTGAACGGCAGCGAATCCGCAGGTGTCGAGGCAGCGCTGCGGCAGCGATTTAAGTCGCCCTTTACAAAAATTGCCTTACTGCGAGTTGCATCGGGACCTGACCCTCGAACCCTCAAGGGAAGGGAAGTGCTTGAACGTGTTAGCGACGCCATTAAAGCCACACCCGGCGTCCAAGGCGTGATGTCGTATTTGGATCGCGACGATGCCCTGTTTATTGCGCAGGACGCGAGCCCCATCCTTGTCGTCGGCCTCAGCACGGACAAGGACTCGGGCGATTCCTTCATGGCCAGTCTTCGCAAGGTTACTGATCATCTGCGCACGCAATTGGAAGATCGATTTCCCGGCGTTGCTTTCCGTTGGACGGGCGAGGCGGCCGTAAATGCGGACATGCGCCGATTGAGCGCGTCGGCCACGCGCGCCGCCGAATTAGGAGCGCTCCCGCTCACGCTGCTACTGCTGTTGTTGGCGTTTCGCAGCGTTATGTCGGCGTTGTTGCCCGTCTTTTGTGGCGCCTTGACGATTTTGGTGTCGCTTGGAATTCTTGCGCTCGTAAACCGAATCTGGCCGACCTCGCTCATAGTGGTAAGCATCATCAGCATGGTCGGACTCGGATTGAGCATCGACTACGCATTACTGATCGTGAGTCGTTACCGCGACGCGCTCGGTCAAGGATTGGTGGGTGCAGCGGCCGTGGTCGACGCGACCGAGCACGCGGGCCGCACGGTCCTCGTATCGGGCTCCGCCGTGGCGATCGGCTTCGGCGCGATGTTGCTGGTGCCTGTAAGCGAAGTGCGTTCGATCGGTTTCGGGGGATTGCTAGTCAGCGCCGTGGCAGTCCTCGTCGCGAGGACGCTATTGCCGATCATACTCGTGCGCATAGGGTCGTGGATCGATGCAGGCCACGTGGGACGCCGTCGTAACCGGGCGACGGGAGAGTACTGGCGACGTTGGGCTAGCTGGGTATCCCGCCACCCGCTCAGTGTGCTCGCCGTTGCGGGCATCCCGCTGCTCGTCCTCGCGCTGCAAGCAGTGCACTTGCGCACCGATTTGCCGCGAGGCCGATGGTTGCCCGAGAGCGCCGACTCCGTGCGCGCACTGCACGAGATTGATGCGGTGGCGCGCGGCAATTTCGGGCAAATCATCCAAATTATTCTTGAGCTTCCACCCGGGACTACCATTCAAGACGAATCTGGTTGGCGCGCTGCTGCGCTCCTGGTTCGACACTATGCGCGGGACGCGCGGATTCAACACGTCTGGGCCGTAACGACGGTTACGGTCAAACCCTTGGGCGGACCGGAGCTACTGGCGCATATTCCGACTGAGGTCCGCCGCAGTCTTGTCAGCTCCGACGGCCGGGCAGTCCTCATTCAGCTACTACCCAAACAGGGATTGGCGGCGACCGACGCCGCGGCCATTGTGCGGGAAATCCGCGCGGCGGAGCTGCAGACACTCACGGGTATTGCGGGGGCCAGGTTGCTGGTGGGGGGTGTTCCCGCCTTCAACATTGACTACGAAGATGCCATTAAGCGTAGCCTCGGTCTTATGGCTGCAGTCGTTATCGGCGCGACGCTGCTAGTCCTATCCATCGCCTTCCGCAGCGTACTTATTCCTCTCAAGGCGGTATTGCTCAATCTACTTTCCGTGGCCGCCTCATTCGGCGCAGTGACGCTGGTTTTCCAGGAGGGCTTCGGATCCCGTCTTTTCGGCCTGCCCCGTCCCATGGACGGTGGATTTCCCATCGTGCCGGTTCTCGTCTTCGGCATCGTCTTTGGTTTGAGCATGGACTACGAGGTTTTCCTGATGGCGCGCATTGCCGACGGTCGTCGCGCGGGTCTGAGCGATACGGCCGCGCTGGTGGAGGGCATCGCGGGCATAGGCCGAGTAATCACATTCGCAGCCGCGATCATGATCGTTATATTCGGCGGCTTCGTCTTTGGTGAATTCGTGCTGATTAAGATTTTGGGATTTGCCTTGGCTGTGGCGGTGTTGTTGGATGCCACCGTGATCCGCTTGGCCGTGGGACCGGCGCTCATTCAGCTCGCGGGACGCTGGAACTGGTGGCCGGGGCGCGTTTGATTTGCCCCCGCCTTCGCAGGCGCATTGGCGGCCTCATCGGCATCGGAGTGCTGATCAACTATTTCGATCGAATTAGTCTCTCGGTGGCCGCGCCCCAGTTGCAGCAGGAGTTTGGCTTGACGGCATCCGACATCGGGTTGCTGTTCAGCGCCTTCTTTTGGAGCTATGCGCTTTTGCAAATTCCAGCGGGGTTGTTTCTTGACCGCTTTGGTGTGACGCGTCTCGGCCGCTGGAGCGCGTTCCTGTGGAGCGCGGCTTCGGTGGCCACCGCGTGTGCTGGCGGCTTCGTCGGCATATTTGTTGCCCGCTTGATCCTCGGCGTCGCGGAAGCGCCCAGTTTTCCCGCGAACGCTAAAGCCACTGGTTACTGGTTTCCGCGAGGCGAGCGTGCAATGGCCACCGCAGTATTTGACGCCATGGCCAAGTTCTCTAACGTCATCGGCGTGCCGCTGATCGCGCTGGCGGTGGTAAAGCTTGGTTGGCGCTGGGGCTTTGGCCTCGTGGCAACCTTGAGCTTCGCGTATTTCATCGTATTCTGGCGGATGTATCGTGACCCAAGCCAACATCCGCATCTTTCCCACGACGAGCACGAGCACCTCATTACCCATGGCGCGGCGCCGGAGGGTCAGCTGTCGGTCAATCCCGCTGGAATGCTGGCCTATCTCCTGCGCAGCCGCAAAATCTGGGGGTTATCGATTGGCTTCGCGGCATATGGCTACTGCTTCTACTTGTTCCTGACTTGGCTGCCAGGCTATCTGGTACACACGATGCACCTGAGCATCCTGCAGTCAGCAGGTTTCGCCGCGATTCCGTGGATGTTCGCCACGATGTCTGATCTTCTGATTGGCGGGTGGCTGGTCGACTACCTGGTTGCGAAAGGATACAACGACACCCGTGTACGCAAGACAGTGCTCTTGATAGGCATGTTTGGTGGTCTTGCGGTATTTGGCGCGAGGAGCACCACAAACCCGGTCGTTGCGATCACGTGGATCTCCATCGCCTTGAGCGGACTCGCGGCCGCCGCGCCCGTATGCTGGTCCTTGCCATCGCTCGTCGCGCCGAAGGGGGGCGTGGGCACA
>JAQGOD010000160.1 GCA_028293775.1 Gammaproteobacteria bacterium | reverse complement strand
GAGTACGCCGATGGCATTTGGTCTGTCAAACCGGTGATTTGAAGGTGCCATCGAATTGAAGGTGATTCATGCAGGGTCGCCGCGACCCCTGGGTGCGACCTGGAACAGCCGCGGCGTCAACTTCGCGTTGTTTTCCGCGCACGCCACCCGAGTGGAAGTGAGTCTTTTCGATGCGACCACCGGCGAGCAGGTCGGCCGTTATGATTTGCCTGCGCGCACAGGGGATGTCTGGCATGGCTTGATTTCGCCGCGGCGCGCCGGCCCCGGTACGCATTATGCATTTCACGTGCATGGTCCGAATGATCCGCAAAAAGGCCATCGCTTCGATGCGGCAGTGCCCTTGATCGACCCCTACGCGCGCGAATTATCCATGCAGCTGCCGCTACGTTCACGCGTGGTCGAGCAGGCGTTCGATTGGCAGTCGGATCGGCCGCCGACGATACCCTGGCGCGATTCCATCCTCTACGAGCTTCACGTGAAGGGGTTTACGAAGCTGCATCCGGCAGTGCCCGAGAGGTGGCGCGGGAAATACCTCGGGTTATCGGTGCCCGCCGTGATCGAACACTTGAAATCCATCGGCGTGACGGCAGTCGAATTGCTGCCGTGCCAGGCCTTCGTGAGCGAGCAGTTTCTGCGCGAGCGCAAATTGAGCAATTATTGGGGCTACAATCCGATCGCGTGGTTCGCTCCGGCGAATGATTACGCCTTGGATGACGCGGTGACGGAGTTCAAAACCATGGTGCGAACTCTGCATGCCGCGGGCATTGAGGTGATCCTGGATGTGGTTTTCAACCACACCGCTGAAGGCAGCGAGGCCGGGCCGTTGTTATCTTTGCGCGGCATCGACAATTCGGTGTACTACCGATTGACGCCGGGCGACCTGCGGTTCTACGAAAATCTCACCGGCTGCGGCAACACGGTCAACTGCGAGCACCCGCGCGTGCGGGCGCTCATTGTCGATTGCCTGAAGTATTGGGTCGAGGAAATGCACGTCGACGGCTTTCGCTTTGATTTGGCCACGGTGCTGGGGCGCGATACCGGTGGCTTCAGTGCGCATGCACAGTTCTTCAAGGCATTACGCGCCGAGCCGGCCCTTACCTACGTCAAGCTGATCGCCGAGCCCTGGGATGTAGGCCTTGGCGGGTATCAGTTGGGGCGCTTTCCCCCTGGATGGTCGGAGTGGAACGATCGCTATCGAGATTCCACGCGTGCGTTCTGGCGCGGCGATAGCGGCAAGCTTGGCGAGTTCGCCGAGCGATTTGCCGGATCAAGCGATCTGTTCCGGCACAACGGGCGTAAACCTACGGCCGGCATCAATTTTGTGACTGCGCATGACGGCATGACCTTGAACGACCTGGTGTCCTACAACGATCGGCACAACGAAGCGAATCTCGACACCTCCGGTCACGGCAACGAATTAAGTTGGAATTGCGGTGCCGAGGGAACTACACCCGACAAGGGGATCGTCGCGCTTCGGAAACGACAAATGCGCAATTTCCTGGCGACGCTCTTCCTGTCGCAGGGCGTGCCCATGCTGCAAGCCGGCGACGAATTTGCCCGTACTCAAGCGGGAAACAACAACGCCTATTGCCAGGATAACGAGATATCGTGGGTGGATTGGCGGCTACGAACCGCCAATCACGACATGTTGGACTTCGTGCGCTTGCTCGCCCGGCTACGCCGCCTGCACGTGGAGTTTCGCCGCGAAACCTTTTTGAAAGGCGCCGCATCGCGTGCGGGAGTCAAGGACGTGACGTGGTTAAACGTCCGCGGTACCGAGATGACGCAAAGTGAATGGCACGATCCGCAGCGGCGTACGCTGGGGATCTGGTTTGGTGAGCATACCGGCTCCGTGGAGCACCTATTGCTCGTGGTGAATTCGGCGGATACCGAACAGAACTTCGAGCTTCCGGCTGCCCCGGCGGATGGGCCTTGGATTTGTTTGTTCGATACGGCGATGGAGGGCATCGCGGCGAGAAGCCTCGGGGCTGCACGAAACTATGCGCTCAAGGCGCACAGCGCCGCACTGTTGGAGTGCTGAGTGGACACGGCATTGATCGAAAAGCTGGCACAGTTGCGCGGAATAGCCGATGCCTACCATGACTATCGCGGCGAGCTCAAGCATTTCACGTTGGAAACCAAAGCCGGCATCTTGAGCGCGATGGGTTGTGCGGTGGATGATGAGAACGAACTTGCCGCCAGCCTCGAGCAGCTGCAAGCATTTCGCTGGCGCAAGTTCCTTCCTGCCCTGGCGGCCGCGCGCGGCACTCGAATCAGTTTTGACATCAACGTTACGGCGCGAGAGTTTGGAGGCTCGATTGTCTGGCGCGTGCACCTGGAGAACGGATCGCGTTTAGGAGGAGTAACCTCGACCGCCGATTGCCCCGAGGTTTGGCGCGGCGAGATCGCCGGCTCATGGATCACGCGCCGACGCTTTGAGCTGAAACTCGATCTACCGCCCGGTTACCACGAATTCGACGCCAAGATTTCCGGAGGCGCTGCGGAGCGCTGCTCACTGATCATTTCTCCGCCGACTTGCTACGAGCCTCCGGCCATCGTCTTAGGAAGACGGCTCTGGGGCGTAGCGGTGCAGCTTTATACGCTGCGCTCTCGCAGCAACTGGGGCATGGGGGATTTTCTCGATTTGCAATTGCTGATTCGCTGGATGGCAGCCCGCGGTGCAGGCTTCATCGGCTTGAATCCTTTGCATGCCTTGGCGCCGGCAGATCCTGAACGATCCAGTCCCTATAGCGCCTCGAGCCGGCATTTCCTGAATGTTTTATACATTGCCATGCCGCTCATCCCAGAGCTCGAGGCGTGCTCGGCGGCGCGCCGGCGTCTCGCCGATCCCGAGTTTGCGAGCCGATTGGCGCGGCTGCGTGCTCAAGAGTATGTCGACTACCGCGGCGTGGCGGAGTTGAAATTCGAGATTCTGGCGCTGCTCTATCAGGATTTTCGCGACAAGCATCTGGCGACCGGCAGTGAGCGGGCCGGCAGCTTCCTGGCGTTCGTCGCCGAGCGCGGTGCGCCACTGCAGCTGCACGCGCGTTTCGACGCGCTTGACCGCCACCTTCGCGCGACTCACGGTTGCGCCTCCGGCTGGTTGAGCTGGCCGCAGGAATATCGCGACGTCAACGGTATTGCGGCGGCCCACTTCGCACTCTCACATCCTGCCGAAGTTGAATTTTATACGTACTTGCAGTGGTTGGCGCATGAGCAGCTGACGAGCGCGCAAGCATTGACGCGCGAGCTTGGAATGCCGATCGGTCTGTATGGCGATTATGCGGTCGGCGCCAACCCGTCGGGTTCCGAAACCTGGGCGGATCAGGCCAGCTATTCTCTGGGCGCCGAAATCGGGGCGCCGCCGGACCCATTGGCCCTGAGAGGGCAAGGTTGGGGCATTCCGCCGCAGGATCCAGCCGCCATGCAGGCGCAGTGCCTGCGCGGGTTCATGCATTTGATCCGCGACAATATGCGCTACTACGGTGCACTGCGTTTGGATCATGTGATGTCGCTGTGCCGCGTGTGGTGGGTTCCCGGCGGCTGTTCTCCCTCCGATGGCGCCTATGTTCAGTATCCGCTTTACGACTTGCTGACGGTGTTGTCCTTGGAGAGTGCGCGCAGCTCCTGCCTGGTCGTCGGCGAGGATTTAGGCGTGGTGCCGGAAGAGATGCGCCGCGCGATGCCTGAGTTCGGGCTATATCATTACAAGGTGCTGCTGTTTGAGAAGGCGGACGGCCGGTTTAGACAGCCGGACGAATTCACCAAACGCGCATTGGCTACGGCCACCACGCATGACATGCCGACCCTGCGCAGTTATTGGGAAGGCCGCGATATAGAGCTGCGACGTAGATTGAATCTGTATCCGAGCGCCGAGATCGAAGAGGACGTTTCACGCGAACGCGGCCATGACCGCGAGATGCTGTTGTCAGCATTGCGCGAGCAGGGCCTGAATCCGGCGCACCCGAGCACGCCTTCCGAACCGTTTACTCCTGATCTCTCCCACGCCCTGCATCTTTACTTGGCGCGCTCATCCACCACGCTGGTCGCGCTGCAAATCGAGGATCTGTTGGGCATGGTGGATCCCGTCAATGTGCCGGGGACCTATCATGAATACCCTAATTGGCAGCGCAAGCTGGATGCCGATATCGAGGATATGGCGGCGCGCGCCGATTTTGCCGCCCAGTTCGCCGAGATTAATCGGGCGCGCGGCTAGAGCGCGGGTTTAGAGGAAGCTTGGGCGCGCGCTGCCCAGATCCACACAAAGCCTCCGATCAGCACGGCGACGGGCAGGATCTTGACAGCTTGCTGCAACGAGAATGCATCCGACAGGGCTCCGACCATCAGGGGCGATAGCGCGTCGCCGAGAATGTGAATGGCAAACACGCTCAGCGCGATGGCCGTGGCGCGTTCGCTGGCAAGCACCAAGTTGATGATGGCCGCATTGATCGGACCGGTGGACAAGAACAGGCACAGTTGCGCCGTGACCATGCATACGAGGTAAAGCGAATGCGAACTCGTCGTCAGTGCCACCCACACAAATGGCGCCGCGATGAGGGTGGCGATCGCGGATAGCCATAAATACGCTTGGCGGGAATGCCTGGCAAAGTAATCGCCCATCCAGCCCCCGACAAAGGTGCCGACGAATCCGGTAACGACCACAATGACGCCAAAACTGACGGTGGCTTCGCTGCGCGTTATTCCACGCGCGCGCTCGAGGAATGTCGGCATCCAGTAGGCAAGCCCGCCAAGCGCAAAGGTATAAGCGGCGTAGCCTAGGACGGTGATCGCATAGGGCTTGTTGCGAATCAAGCGAGCGTAAG
>JAQGOD010000119.1 GCA_028293775.1 Gammaproteobacteria bacterium | reverse complement strand
AGCGCATTGAAAGCGGCGGCGTGAGCACCGGCAGCCTGGCATATACTCGATCGCGTGTCTGCCCAGCTCCGCCAAGTACTCGAAAAGGCCAACCCGATACTGTTCACCATCTTCGCGGGGCTATCGGGGTTTGCAGCTTACTTTTCCATGTATGCATTTCGAAAGCCTTTTTCAGCCGCCATTTTCACCGCAGTGCCTGGATGGCATTTCGTACTGGATTACAAAATCGCGCTGGTGCTTGCGCAAGTTCTGGGTTACGCCGTTTCCAAATTGATCGGCGTAAAGCTGATTGCGGAAGTCACGCCGAATAGACGCGCCGCCGCCATCCTCGTACTCATATTTATCTCGTGGCTGGCGCTACTGCTCTTCGCGGTGGTTCCCGCGCCGTGGAACGTGCTGGCCATGTTCTTGAACGGTCTGCCCTTGGGACTGATCTGGGGTTTGGTGTTTGGCTTCATGGAAGGCCGACGCACATCCGAAGTACTCGGGGCTATTTTGTGTGCCAGCTTCATTGTCTCCTCGGGGGCGGTCAAATCCGTTGGCAAACTGCTGATGGATACCTGGCACATCAGCCCGTTTTGGATGCCGGCCGCGGCAGGCGCGATTTTCTTTCCGCTGCTGGGACTCTCAGTCTGGGGGCTCGCGCAGATGCCTCCGCCCAATGCCCGAGACGAGGCCGAACGTGTGCGCCGTGCACCCATGAATTCGGCCGCGCGTAAGCGTTTCCTGCGCCGCTATGGCTTGGGGATTGCGCTGCTTGTGCTGTCGTACGTGTTGACCACCGCCATTCGGGATTTCCGCGACAACTTTGCCGCGGAAATATGGACCGCGCTGGGGTTCGGCCAGGCGGCGGCCGTGTTCACTGCGAGCGAAGTGCCGGTCGCAGTGCTCTCCTTGACCGTGTTGGGCGTCATCATCGTCGTGCGCAACAACGTGAAAGCTCTCTTGGTCATTCACGGCGTAGTTTTCGCGGGACTGTTGCTGCTGGGTGCCTCAACCCTGGCCTTTCAATCAGGACTGCTGTCGCCGCTCGCCTGGATGATTTTGAGCGGCGCGGGACTCTACATGGCTTACGTACCATTCAATGCCATGCTGTTCGATCGTTTGATTGCCGCGAGCGGTACGGTGGGTACGGCCGGTTTTCTGATTTATATTGCCGATGCCTCAGGATATCTCGGCAGTTGCGCACTCCTGCTGTGGCGGAACTTCGGCATGGTGCGGCTGAACTGGCTGCAGGTTTTTACGGCGAGCGCGTATGGCACCAGCCTCGTAGGGATGCTGCTCATGGGCCTCTCGGCGCTGTATTTCATGCGCAAAGCCGCGCCAATCACCCCGTACGATATCGAACCGGCGCGTTACCCAGCGCATCCTTGAACGGCGCGCCGGCGGCGTCGAGCCCGCCTGTTATGACAGGCTGATTACAGAATTAAAACCAGCCGCCCACGAAACTGGTTGCAAGCGCGCAAGCTTCGAAGCGATGATCGCGGGCATGAAAACGATCCATGAACCTGCTCGCTCGCTTGATGTGATTCTGGAAACCGAGGTACTCGTCGTCGGCAGCGGCCCCGGCGGGCTGGCAGCCGCCTTGGCGGCGGCCCGTGCCGGCGCCCAAACCGCCTTGATTGATCGCAACGGCTGTTTCGGCGGCAACATCACTCAAGTGGGTGTGGAGGGTTTTGCTTGGTATCGACACGAGCATACCGTCGATTGCGAGGGCATCGGCATTGAGCTTGAAAAACGCGCCGCCGCCATGGGCGCCGCGCGCCCTGAGCCGCAGTCGATGAGTCACGCGCTCGATGCGGAGATGTTCAAATGGGTGGCGGATGTGCTGGTGCAAGAAGCCGGCATTACCCCGTTGCTGCATCGTCTGTGCGTAACGCCGATCGTGGAGCACGGCGCGGTTGTCGGCGTGATCACCGAAAGTAAAGCCGGCCGCGAGGCCATCTTCGCGAAACGCGTGATCGATGCGACCGGAGATGCCGACATCGCTGCGCGCGCCGGCGCGCCCGTCCACAAGCTGCCGAAAAAGGAGATGATGTCGGCCTCGGTCATGTTTTCGATGAGCGGCGTGAACAAGCGCCGCTTTATCGATGCCATCAAGGCGGATCCGCAGACCTACGCAGATTGGGCCGGCAACAATGAATGGGACTACGAGACCACCGGCAAGGAGGACAAGCTCTTCTCGCCGTTTCTGCGTAAACCGTTTCAGCAGGCGCTCGCCGCCGGTATCATTCCGCCGAACCTGCACACCATTGCCGGCACCTGGGGTTCGGTCAGCGACCAGGGCGATCTGACCTACTTGAATCTGGTGCACTTGCCGGAAATTGACGGCACCGACCCAAATGACCTAACGACGGGCGAGATGCGCGGCCGGCGCGAGGCGATCTATGCGCTTCAGGCGCTGCGCGGCTTCATGCCGGGGTGCGAGGATGCCAAGCTGCGCAATTTCGGCATGACCTTAGGCATTCGCGATACTCGCAAAATCGATGCCCTTTACAATCTCACCGGCCGCGATGTGCGCGAGCAAGCGCGTTTCGAGGATGCCATTGGCATCTTTCCCGAATTTCTCGACGGATACGGCGTATTGATCCTGCCGACCACGGGCCGCTACTGGCACCTTCCTTATCGCGCGCTCGTGCCCAAGGGCGTCGGTAACTTGCTGGTGGCCGGCAGATGCATCGGCGGAGACAAATTCTCGCATGCCTCCGCGCGCAACATGATGTGCTGCGCCGTCAGCGGCCAAGGCGCGGGTGTGGCAGCAGCCATCTCCCTACGCCTTGACCAGGCGCTGGATCAGCTGGACATGAACGCAGTTCATCAGGAACTCACTCGGCAAGGCGCACGTTTCCAGTGAGCCTGAGCGGGCCTGCCTCGCGGACGCGCTGGTGGGTGCTCGCGCTCGCTGCGATTGCGGTGTCGAGCAGTTATTACGAAGACGATGTCATCGGGCCCATCGCTGATCTGCTGCATCGACAACGGGGATTCAGCCAGTCGCAGCTCGGCATGCTGAATGGCGTCATCAGCATTCCCAATATAGCTCTCGCCCTTGTCAGCGGTGTGCTCATCGACCGCTGTGGGCCCGCCCGCGTCGCGTTCTGGGCGGCGGCCGTCGGTGTGGCGGGTGCGGCTTTGACGGCGATTGGCACGCCGTACGAACTCATGGTCGTCGGACGCTTCATCTTCGGCATTAGTGAGGGCGCGATCTTCATCGCCTTGATCGCGGCCTTGGCGCAGTGGTTCCCGCGCGGTGGCATCGCCCTGGCCACGGCACTGTACTTGAGTCTCGCGCGAGTGGGATCCTATGCCGTGGATACGTCAACGGCGTGGGCACACCCGTTATATGAGCGCGGCTGGCAACCGCCGCTCGTGCTCGGGACGGCCGTGACGATCGCCGGGCTTATCGCAGCAGCGACCTTGTACTGGATGGACCGCCACCGCCGCTCCGCGAACGTGACTGTAACCCTCGAGAGAGTGACGTGGCGTCAGGCTGTAAACTTCGATTTGTCGTATTGGTA
>JAQGOD010000165.1 GCA_028293775.1 Gammaproteobacteria bacterium | reverse complement strand
GACACCTGAAACTGGCGCGAAATGCTGTACACCGTGTCGCCGCGTCGTACCGTATAGAGCACGCGGCGTCCCGATCTTACGCCCTCGTCGCGAAAGCGGCGAGCACTCGCCTTGATGACCAGTCGCTGGCCCTTCACGAGGGTGTCCTGCGCGCCCAAATTATTCAGTCGCGCCAAGGTGCTCACCGGCATGCCATGCCGGCGCGCGATGGTATTCAGCGTCTCGCCGGCCCGCACCCGATAGACGATTTGATGCTTGCGACCGCCTAAGTCGGTTTCCGGACGATCGACTCGCTGTGCGGCGAGCAGTACCTTGTCGGGCAGTTCGCCGCTGACTTCGGGAATCTTCAAGGTTTGGCCGGCAACGACCTTGCCGTCCTTCAAATCATTGATCTTGGCGAGCACGGCGACGCTGGTGCCGTATTGCTTGGCAATCATCGGCAAGGTTTCCTTGCGCGCAACGTCGTGGCCGGCGAAGCGCACGCGCTCCTCGGGTCCCAAGGTTTTCAGCGCCGCATCAAATGCATCCGCGTTGTCGATGGGCACGAGCATGCGGTGCGGACCTTCAGGATCGGTCGCCCAGCGGTTGTAGCCGGGGTTGAGCGCGACCAGTTCATCGTAGCTGGTACCGGCTAATTTCGCGGCGATTTTCAAGTCGATTTGCGAGCTGGTATCGATGAGCGCGAAGTAGGGTTCGTTGGGGATGACCGCGAATTCTATGCCGTAGCGTTCAGGCTCTGCCATCAAGCGCTTCAGAGCCAAGAGCTTGGGCACGTAGGCGCGCGTCTCGGCGGGCAGGCGCAAATGCCAAAAATCCGTCGGCTTGCCATTGGCGCGATTGAAATCCATTTCGCGCTGCACGCTGTTCTCGCCGACGTTGTACGCGGCGATGGCAAGCAGCCAATCGCCGTCGAATTGATCGTGCAGGGCCTGAAGATAATCCAGCGCCGCCCGAGTGGATTCGACCACGTCGCGTCGCCCATCGAACCACCAATCTCGCTTCAAGCCAAAGCGACGGCCGGTGTCGGGAATGAATTGCCATAGGCCCGAGGCGCGGCTGCTCGAATAGGCAAATGGCTCATAGGCACTTTCCACCACCGGCAGCAAGGCAAATTCCAACGGCATCCCGCGCGCTTCCACCTCCGTGACGATGTGATAGAGATAACGCTGAGCGCGCTGAAATACGCGCTCGAGATAATCCGGATTGTGTTCGAACCAATTCAGTTGCACGTCGATCGCGGGCTCTTGCACCTCATCGAATGCGAAGCCGGCGCGCATGCGGTCGAACAGGTCGTCATAGTCCTCGCCGTTGTGATGCTGCCATTCGCGCGGCATGGTGAGGGAAGGGGTGGCGCCGATAATCGGTCCCGTATCGGCGGAAGCGATGGGCGACTCTTCCGCGGAGGGCGGCGGTAGCACCAGCGGCTCGCGCGCAGGGCGCGCAGTCGGCTGATGCGCGCAGGCAGACAGCAACAAGGCAATGCAGCCGAGGAGGGGATGCGCTTTCAACGGAACCCGTCCTTCCACGCGCGCAGGATGCCGAAGACCTCGGCAGCCTCGTGGAGTTTCTTTCCGACATGCTTTTCAGCGGCAGCGCGAACGCTTGGTTTGTCGCAACGCAAAAATGGGTTCACGCGTATCTCTAGCCCTAGGGTGGAGGGCAGCGTGGGCTCGCCGGCCGCGCGTAGGCGAGTCACGCGCTCCTGGTATTCGACCGCCGCGGCGTTGCCGGGTTCCACCTCTAAGGCGAAGCGCAAGTTGGCGGCGGTGTATTCATGGCCGCAAAATACTTGGGTCTCGGGCGGCAGGTCCCGCAATCGGTTCAAGGAATCATTCATCTGTTTTGGCGTGCCCTCAAACATGCGACCACAGCCGGCACTGAACAGCGTATCTCCACAAAAGAGCGCGCCGTGCCCCCATAATGCGATGTGACTCACAGTATGCCCAGGCACTTGTAAAATCTCGAAGCTAAGTCCCAAGTCCGGTAAATCGCAGTGCTCCGAGTCGCCGACACGGCAGGTTAGGTGGCCGATCCGCGGGTCGTCGGGTCCGATCACGGGTACTTCCCCAAGGCGCAGCAATTCAGGCACGCCGCCGATATGATCGGGATGGTGATGGGTGAGTAGCATGGCCGCCAGGGTAAGGTTGCGGCGTTTGAGTTCGGCGAGCACCGGCGCCGCTTCACCCGGATCCACGGCAACCACGTGGGCCGGCGCCTTCGGCGATTCGATGAGCCAGATATAATT
Source organism: Gammaproteobacteria bacterium (assembly GCA_028293775.1). The sequence goes on along the minus strand of JAQGOD010000165.1, from coordinate 1,268 downwards.
GTCGGAAAATGCGCGCACCGGCCGCACGTTAAGATGCGATGCATGGATTGACATGGGCGGCGTATTTAACCTGTAACATTAGATCTTCGCTAGTGTTTTCACGAAGGAGCCTTGGTTGGAATCGACGGCTGACATGCCTGTGGGCGACTGGTTCAAGAGCCCCTTGGGGGCCCGTGTGCTGCGCGAGGAGGCCGCACTGGCGATGCTGGCGCTCGACACTGTTTTCGGCTTTGAGTTGCTGCAAGTGGGCGCCTGGGGGCCGTCGGATCACTTGCTCGACGGGGCGCGCACCCAGCACACCACGCTGCTGGCGCCTGAGGTTGCGCCGGGCGTCACGCTCTGCGCGCCGCTCGACACCCTGCCTTTCAAGTCCGATTCCATCGATGCCATCCTGTTGCCTCACACGCTCGAGTTGGTCGAAGACCCTTATGCCGTACTGCGGGAAGCGGAGCGCGTGCTGACGGGCGAGGGATGTCTCATGATTTGCGGCTTCAATCCCTTCAGCGGTTGGGGTGCGCGGCGGTTCTTTGGTCGCCGCTTCGGCCGCCCTGCATTTCCGCCCGGCACCCAGAGAATGCTGTCGGAGCGTCGCTTGCGCGACTGGGTTGCGCTGTTGGGTTTTGATGTCGACAGCGTGCAAGGTTATTTGGGCTTTCTGCCGCTGAAAGGCCGCGCAGTCGATGTGCAACCGCGCCGCGCCTTGAGCGCCGGTGGCTACCTCCTCAAGGCGCGCAAGCGCGTCTCGACCTTGACGTTGATTCGGCCGCGGCGGCGCGTCAGACAGCGCGTGCTGGTGGGCGCCGCCGAGCCCACACACAAAGTACGCCCGTGACCGAAGTCGATATGTTTACCGACGGCGCTTGCCGCGGCAATCCCGGGCCGGGCGGTTGGGCGGCGCTGCTGGTTTGCGGCAAGGAACGCAAGGAAGTCTCGGGATCCGAAGATCCGACCACCAATAACCGAATGGAGCTTTCTGCGGCCATCGGCGGCTTGGGCGCCTTGAAGCGCCGCTGCTCGGTGAAGCTGTACACGGATTCGAAATACGTGCTTCAAGGCATCACGGAATGGTTGCCCAATTGGAAGGCACGAGGCTGGCGCACGGCTGCACGACAGCCGGTCAAAAATCAAGACTTGTGGCAATTATTGGACGCGGCCGCCGCGACTCAGGATATACAATGGATTTGGGTGAAAGGACATTCGGGACATGACGGCAATGAGTATGTCGATCGACTGGCCAACGATGCCATTGATCGCATGTTGGCCGTGCG
>JAQGOD010000025.1 GCA_028293775.1 Gammaproteobacteria bacterium | reverse complement strand
TGGTATTGGGACCGGGGACCGCCAACAGCAGTTTCTGCGCCGGCACCGAGGAGAATATTTTGCCGAACCCGCCCAGCTCATACGGGATGACAATGACCGCGGCGATGGCCGTAACGTAAATCAAAATGTCCTTGACGATGGCAATGGATGCCGGCGCGCGCAAGCCGCTCGAATAGGTGAAGGCCGCCAATATCACGAAGGCGATGAATAGCGGCAAATCGGCCATGAGTCCGGTACCGGAGATACCGAGTGCACCGATGACCACCTGCAAGCCTACCAGCTGCAGCGCGATGTAGGGCATGGTGGCGACGATGCCGGTTACCGTGACCGCCAAGGCTAGCCAGCGATTGCCGAAGCGGCCTTTGACGAAGTCGCCGGCGGTGATGTAGCCGTGCTTGCTGCAGACATTCCACAGCCTGCGAAAGATCAAAAACATCAGCGGATAAATGATGATGGTGTAAGGCACGGCGAAGAAGGCCACCGCCCCCGCGCCGAATGCCAGCGCCGGAATCGCGATGAAGGTGTACGCGGTGTACACGTCCCCGCCGACCAGAAACCAGGTAATCAGGGTGCCGAAGCGCCTGCCGCCCAAGCCCCATTCATGCAGCAGGTCGAGATCGCCCTTGCGCCAATGGGCCGCGGCAAAACCCAACCACGTAATGAAGCCAAACAACACTACGAAAATCGTCAGTGCGACCCAGTTCACTTCTGCCACGAGCGTCCCCTATGACTTTTTTTATTCTTCTACGGCGAAATAGACGATCGCCGTGAATACCGCGCTGACGATCACCCAGAGCAGCTGGAACCAATAAAAGAACGGAATCCCCAACAGGTAGGGCTCGGCTCTGTTGTAAAGAGGAGGCCAGAGAGCGACTGCAAACTGGATAACGAAGAGCAGGTACCACCAGCTCCAACCGCCGCGTTTTTTTTCTGTAGCGTTCATGCGGGTCCCTAAGTGCGTCTGCCTGGAGAGGGATCCTACGCGTGTGAGGACACAGATGTCGAGAAGGGGGGCCGGGGAGAGGCGCGGCCGGCGAGGCGGTTCATGGCGAGCCATGAACCGCACCCGGCTGGGATTTAGAAGTTAAAGCGCACACCCGCCATCGGGCTGTATTCAGACGTGAAGAGGAACCCGGACGCGAGACCGTTTTGAACCCGGGACCAGTTGACGCCGAGGTAGCTGTCGAAACGCTTGGTAAAGTGATAGTCGGCCACCAATGAGATGTCGGCCAGCTCACCGGCGCACGTAGTCGCGCTGGCGTTGCGGCAGCTATTGGCCGCGTTGCTCTTCTGGTTATAGCCGTAACCCGCGGCGGTCAAGTCAAAGTCCGGCGTAACCGACCAGCGCGCACCGATCCACGAGATCTGCAAGATCCTTTGGTGCGTGTACGCAGTGTTGTTGACCACACCCAGAACATAGCCGCCGATGTCTATGGTGCCCACCGCATCCGTGTGTGCCGGATTGTTGTATTTGATGCGTTCCCAACCGGCGTAGAACTTGACCGGGAAAAAGTCTTTGGCGTTGTAGCTCGCTTGCAGCGAATAACCGGTGTTATCCGAAACCGTCGCCGCCAGCGTATTGGAGGAGCTATACCCGAGTCCCTGGATAGTCAGGACTTGCGCCGCGCTCAAGGACGAAGCGGCGACTTCGCCGTGGACTACACCCCACAGGGCATCGAAGGAGAAGCCTGCATAGTCGGCGCCGACGCTGACCTCGTTCGAGTTTTGCGGTACGCCGCCGTCGCTGCCGAACCCGTGTATCAGCGCGATCCGCCCAGGGCCCACCTGCAGTACGTACTTCACCGAGTTATCGAGACGGTTGCTTTGAGTGTCGCCCAACCCACCCGACGTGCCGGACAGAGCGATGGGCGAGAAGGCTTGGGCCTGCAATTGGGGATCATACTTGGTGAGCATGTCGAGCATCAATCCGTTCTGGCGTCCGAATGTCAGCGTGCCGTAACTCTTGGAGCTGAAACCCGCGAACGCGACGCCGTTCAGCCATTGACCGGCACGGCTGGAGTCACCCGCGGACGCCCTTACCGATACCGCTTTGCCGTTGTTGAGCGCCAGAGACCCCGGTCCATCGACCAGCCTTCCATTCCAGGGGTTGAACCCGGTCTCCAACCTGAAGATACCGGTCAAGTCGAGAACGCCGGGAATCGGCTCGACACCGGATATGCCGACTTTTGATTGGCTCAAACCATTGCCGTTCACCGTCGTGATCGAATGATTGCTGAAGCTTTGAATGAAGGACGGCAACCCCGGACCCCAGAGTTGGCTCAAGGGAGCGCCGTGCGAAACGTACTCGACTCCGATGTCCACGGTGCCGTAGAGGGTAATGCCGGCGAAGGTGAGCGCCGGGGTTTCCTTTCGCTTCACCTCGTCAGTGGCTTGCGTGCCCTGGTTCGCCTTAGCGGGCGGCGCGACGGTGCCGGTTTGCCCGGTACCTTGCCCCGCGCTCATCCGATCGATTTTTTGCTGCATCTGGCGAACTTGTTCTTTGAGCTGCTGGATATCTTGGGCGTCGTCGGCAAGGACGACGGCCGGCGCGGCGCAAATGGCGGCGCAGGCTCCCATCGCAGCCAGGATGGGCTTACGCACTTGAAACTTAAGCATTGCATTCACTCCCGCGTTTTCGATTGTTGGATTTAATCGACGTATTGTTACAACAATGTGACGTTGTCTTTTGTCCGCAATATTACCGGCTCAGGGACACGGACGTACATATATCACAAGTGTTAAAAACATCAACTACCAGTGTGTCTTTTTCGCAACAGGTCGCGTGACGAAAATCAAGGCGCCGAATTTCGCAAAGTGCGCCTAAAAGCGGCAATGATTGCGGGCTGCGGGCGCCGGATATCCGGAATCGCTTGGTAGTTTTGCCAGCCGCCTCCTAGGTTCTTGTAGAGGCGAACGAACTCTTCGCCTTGGGTGACTTGCGCCGCCGCATATTGCTCCTGAAGTGTATAAAACTGCCTTTCGGCATCCACGACATTCAGGAAATCGGTCAAGCCGCGATCGTATCTTGCCTTTGCCAGATCGACGGCGCGTTGGGCTGCCAGCATCGCATCACCCAAGTTCGTCAATCGGTCCTGCTGGGCGTTGTAAGCATCCAGCGCGG
>JAQGOD010000514.1 GCA_028293775.1 Gammaproteobacteria bacterium | reverse complement strand
CGCGCCCGAAGGCCGCCAGCGCGTGCGTGATGGCGGGATCTCGGTTGGTCCAGTCCCCCTTCATCAACGTCACTTTCTTTTCACGAAAAATCTCTTGAACAGCCGAATCGGAGAACGCGTTGCGCTCATTGACCAGGCAGGTCAAACACCAGCTTGCGGTGAAGTTCACCAGCAATGGACGACCCGCGGCGCTAAGTTCGGCGACGCGTGCCGCACTGTAGGGCTGCCACTCATCCGTGCCCTGCTTGGCTTGCGCGGGATCGCCGCTCGCCGCGCCGGGAGCCGCCGCCGCCACGTCGGCGAAGCGCACCGGCAGAATGATCGCCAAGAGTACCGCTGCGACGGCGGTGGCAAGCACGGTGACTCTACTTCCGCCTGAACTCGATGAGGACTTTTGGTACGCCCATGCGGCCAGACCGATCAGCACCGTGCCGGCCAAGGCGGCGCCCAGCCCGAAAGATGAGGTTTCGTGCGAAAGCACCCAGAGCAACCAGGCGGCGGATGCATAAATGGGAAAGGCGAAAACCTGCTTCAACGTGTCCATCCACGCGCCGGGCTTCGGCAGCACGCGACGCATCCAGGGCGCAAATGACAACAGCACATACGGCAACGCCAGTCCTAATCCGAGCGCCGCAAAAATGCACAAGGCGTTGATTGCGGACTGGGTCAGGGCAGCGCCCACCGCGGCAGCCATGAACGGCGCCGTGCATGGCGTAGCCACCAGCGTGGTCAGCACCCCGGTGAAAAACGACGCGCTATAACCTTCGCCATGCGTGAGTCCGTCACCGACGCCTGCTAGGCCGCCGCCCACTTCGAACACGCCCGACAAATTCAAGCCGACCGCGAGCAGCAAATAAATCATCAAGGTAACAAACAACGGCGACTGCAATTGGAAACCCCAGCCGATTTCCTCACCGCCGGCACGCAGCGCCAGCAGCACGGCGGCGAGGCACAGCATGGAGCCGATCACGCCGGCGGCGAATACCAAACCCTTGGTGCGCACGGCGCCAGGATCTTTCTTGGCCTGCTCGACGACGTTAATGGCTTTGATCGACAGCACCGGAAACACGCAGGGCATCAGGTTCAAGATCAAACCGCCCGCAATGGCGAGCAGCATCAGGACAATGAGCGAATGCTCCGGAGACTTATTCGTTTGCGTCGGCGGCGTGGCGACGCCCGGCGTGGCGACGCCCGGCGCAAAGCGTGGCCCGGCCTTGACCTGGTCCGCGCCGACACCGGAAAAATCGGCGGAAATCTCGATAGGAACGGTATCGGACTGCGCAGCATTCTGTTCGGTTGCGACCAAAACGCCGCGAATGGCGCCGGCCTTGGGCGGCTGATAGCCAATCTTCATCGCCAGCTCGACCGAATCCTGCGAGCGGGTCAGTTTTTGGGGAGCGGCATACTCGATGCTGCCCTCATCGTAGGGAAAGAACGCCAGCGTTTTGATCTGCGAGAGTATCGGGCCCCATTCGCGGCTCAAGGTGATGATCAGCTGATCACCCTGAATTCGGGCGGAAGTCACCGCTGGTTGCGTGGTGGGCAGCTCGCTGCGTGCTGCGGTAAATAGGGAGGATGCCGCCGGATCGAGGCTGCCCGCTTGAGCGCTTTGCGGCAATTTCAATTGCAAATCCGCGCTTTCCGGGATGCACACATCCGAGCAGACCAGCCACCCGGCCTTGGCCGATAAGGTCAGAGGAGCGCCCGCGGGCGTGCCCGCTTTCAAGTCCTTAGGTGCCGTGATCTGCACCAAATGCACCGCGTGCTTGGCATAACCGTAGTTCACGAGCGGCGCGATGTCGAAGCGATGCGGCGTGGTCCAGACAATGTCGCCGGCGGTAAATCCCCGCGGGAGCTCCCACTTAAGATTGGTCGCTTGGCCGGAGTCTCCGGGATTGCGCCAATAGGTGTGCCAACCGTCGCGGATATCGAGTTCCAATGCGACCCAGAAAGTCTGTCCGGGCCCCACGGCGTTGACTTCGCTCACCAACCGCGCTTTGACGTTATCGGTGGCGACGCTATTCCCCGACAGTGCAAAGACTGCCGGCGAGGTCGACAAAAATAGCGAGAAAAGCCAAATCTTCAGTGCGCGCATACCCTATCGTACCGAATTAAGCCCCGGGAAGAGCGGGCTGCCCCCACGGGGTGTGGAACGTCTCACAGTATGGCCGGCAATACCGCTAGGCGGCCGCTTCAGCTAATGTAGCCGTCGATGCCGCTCATCCAAGAAAACTACGTCGATCGGATTCTCAAATCCAAGGTCTACGATGTCGCCATTGAAACATCGTTGGAAGCCGCACCGCGGTTGTCGCGGCGTCTGAACAATCACGTATTGTTCAAACGTGAAGACCTTCAGCCGGTGTTTTCGTTCAAAATTCGCGGCGCCTACAACAAAATCGCGCAATTATCGGCCATCAGCGCCCAGCGCGGGGTCATATGCGCATCCGCCGGCAATCACGCGCAAGGCGTTGCGCTGGCTGCCCGAACTCGGGGAATCCCTGCGCTCATCGTCATGCCCCGAACGACCCCGGATATAAAGGTGCAGGCGGTTGCGGATCTGGGCGGCGAGATCATTTTGCACGGCGATGATTACGATCATGCCTACGAACATGCCACTGAACTCGGCCGGCAACGAAATTTGGTGTTCGTGCACCCCTTCGACGATCCCGACGTCATCGCCGGTCAGGGCACGATCGCCATGGAGATTCTGCGCCAGCGCCACGGCGATGCCATCGATGCCATTTTTGTCCCGGTGGGCGGCGGGGGCCTGATTGCGGGCATTGCTGCGTATGCAAAATCTTTGTATCCGCGCATCAAGATCATCGGCGTGCAGCCGGAAGAGTCGCCCGGCATGTACGAATCGCTGCGCGCCGGCAAGCGCGTCACCCTGGATCGGGTCGGCATGTTCGCCGACGGCGTGGCGGTGCGGCGCGTCGGCGAGGAAACATTTCGTCTTGCCCGCCAATACGTCGATGAGATCGTGCTCGTCACCACGGATCAGATCTGCGCGGCGATCCAAGACATTTTCCAAGACACGCGCTCCATTGCCGAACCGGCGGGTGCCCTGGCTGTGGCCGGCATCAAGAAGTACGTGGCGCGCGAAAATTGCACCGACCGCACGCTGATCGCGGTGAACTGCGGCGCCAACATGAATTTTGACCGGCTGCGCTATGTGGCCGAACGTGCGGACATTGGTGCGCAACGCGAAGCCCTGTTTGCGGTGCAAATGCCGGAAGCGCCCGGATCATTCTTGCGCTTTTGCGAGCTCTTGGGGAAACGCAGCGTGACTGAGTTCAATTACCGCTATTCCGATGTCAAAGCCGCACAGGTGTTCGTCAGCCTGTCACTCAGCCAGGGAAAGTCCGAGCGTGACGCGTTGCTGGCGCTCATCACCAATGCCGGCTTCATCGCCCGCGACATGACCGACAATGAGATGGCCAAGCTGCATGTGCGCTACATGGTGGGCGGTCACGCGCGCGGTCTTGCGGACGAGCGGCTCTACCGATTCGAATTCCCTGAACGTCCGGGCGCGCTGCTGAGGTTTCTGCAAGCGGTCGGCATGCAGTGGAACGTGAGCTTATTCCACTACCGCAATCACGGCTCGGATCACGGCCGCGTGCTCGCGGGCATTCAGGTTCCCGCAGAAACCGTGACCGATTTTCTACTGCACCTCAACGAGCTGCAGTACGCGTACACGGAGGAAACCGAGAACGCGGCATACAAGCTGTTTTTGGCCGGCTGACTATGAGTGGTCTCGAATTGGATAGCACGGCGTACCAAGCGCTGCGCAAACCGCGGCACGCGACCTTGAGAGCACGGGGTCTTGCGATGCATGTGACCTGCTGGGGACCGGAGCCTGGGCCGCAACCGCCGCTGTTGCTGTTGCACGGCTGGCTCGATGCCGGAGAGACTTTTCAGTTCATCGTCGATGCCTTCAAGAAGGATTGGCCTGTCTTTGCGCCTGACTGGCGCGGATTCGGCCGCAGCGAGTGGCCGCAGGAGGGGTATAGCTTCCCTGATTACTTAGGCGACTTGGATGCCTTGATGGATCAGATTTCGCCTGACTCTCCTGCGTGCATCGTCGGCCACAGCATGGGCGGAAATATCGCGAACCTTTATGCGGGCCTCCGGCCCGAGCGGGTGCGCTGTCTCGTCAATCTGGAGGGATTCGGACTTGCGCGTACGGTTCCGAAAGAGGCGCCGGCGCGAATGCGCAAGTGGCTCGATCAAATCAAACGGCCGGCGATTGAAAAGAGCTACGATTCCTTCGAGCAGCTAACCGCCATCATTCGACTGCGCTACCCGCGGTTTCCGCCAGGCGCCGCCGCATTCATCGCGCGCATTTGGGGAACGGCGGATAAAGATCTGCGCGTGCGCTTGGCGGCCGATCCGCGCCATCATTGGGTGAATCCGATTCTTTACAAGCGCGAGGACGCCGAGGCGACCTGGGGCGGGATTCGTGCTCCTGCGCTCATGATGATCGGCGAGGAATCCGACTATTTGAAACGCCTCGGGAATGACGGCACGATGGAGGCATTGCGTACGGCCTATCCGGGCTTCGAGGTTGCCCGCATCGCGGGCGCCGGGCACATGCTGCACATCGAACGTCCGGAATCGGTCGCGCCGAAGATAGAAGCGTTTTTGGATGCGCATTAAATGATCCGTCGTATCTACCCGACTCGCTTCGGACAGCTGCATTTGCGCAGCCATGAAGGCAAGGGCGTGCCGTTGGTGCTGCTGCACATGTCGCCGCGCTCCGGCGCGATGTGGGAAGCGCTGCAAGAGAAATTGGAAAGGCCGACGCACGCGCCTGACCGCTTGGGCTATGGCTTTTCCGACGCGCCGCCCTGGGCTATGTCCTTGGAGCAATACGCGCAGGCGACCGTGGACGGCCTCAAGGCAGCGGGCATGCAAGGTCCGATCGATTTATTGGGAGTGCATACCGGCTCCATCGAAGCGATCGAGATTGCACATCAGCTAGGATCCCAGGTGCGCCGGCTCGTGGCGGTGGGCATGCCTCTGTTCACCGCCGAAGAGCAGCAGCGGCAGCTGGAGAAATACATCGAGCAGCCTTTGCGTCCGGCAACGGAGGGAGGGCATGTGCTCGCCGCTTGGCGCGGCGGCCTTGCCTTTCGCCAGGCCCCTTATGATCTCGCCGACGTACATCGCGGTTTCGTGGAACACGTGCTGGCGGCCAATCCAGGTGCGGCCTTTCGCGCCGCCTGCGGCTACGCCATCGATAAAAAATTGAAAAGCCTGAAATCGCCGCTGACCGTGTTCGCGCCGCATGACGACATCTTCGAGCAAACCGAGCGCGTGAAGCCGCTGCTCAAAAGCAGCGCCATCTATGTGGACTTGCCGGATCTGGGTATGGACTTGTTTCAAGCCGCGACTGATCGAATGGCCGCGCTGGTTAATCGGCACCTGCCGGCGCACTAAAGCTGCCCCGCCTCATGGACATCACCAAATTGCCCGCGCCGGAGTCCGGTGCGCCGGGCGTCGCCACGCCGGGCGTCGCCACGCCGGATGAGCAGGGAACTAAAGCGCAGCCAAATCTCGCCGCCACGGCCGACCGAGTCGACATTCGCCCGTTGGATATCAGCGGTGCACTGCAG
>JAQGOD010000513.1 GCA_028293775.1 Gammaproteobacteria bacterium | reverse complement strand
ACGCGCTTTTTGCCAAGACCTTGCATCTCATCAAAGCGCCCAGAGCGGCGGCCCTATGAACGGCACCCCAGTGCACGGCGTAGCGGGGAGCCTGCTGCAGGGCGCAAAGGGTCTTCTGTTGTTCTTGGTGCTCATGACACCGATATGGGCTGCGACGGAATTTGATTTTCGACCGCCGGCAAAGCCATCGGATCCCACGGCAGCTGCGATCATGAGCGATCTGGCAGCGCGCCTCATTCCGGTCTACCAAGATTCCGATCCTGAGCGGTATCTTGCGAACTTGTCCGCGCTGCAAATGGCCGTCGGTGATTATTCGGCGGCAGATATTTCCAGGCAATCGCTGCGCGAGCGCCGGCGCAAAACGGATTTCGGCCATCCCGTCGGCCGGGCATTGATCTACGACATTTACGTGCATGCGAAGGCACTGGAAGCACAAAATCGCATAACCTTTGCCGAAGCCTTTACGAGTTCGTTCCGCGAATCGATTCGCCGCCTCGACGATCACGACGCCTATCTGGTTACGCAGTGGTTGGGCGCATCTCCTTCCTTCTATCAAGACGCGCTGCAAAAGGCATTTGATCGGCAGCGCGCGCAGGACAGCATTGACGAAGCAGAGGCGGTGGAATTGATATGGAAATACGATTGGTATGATGCCTATCGAACCTTTGGTCCCCTGGTGGTCTTGCTCAACGCGGAGGAAGATCATCGACGCTATGCCAATGGCGAAGTTCAAATCCCAACTCGCCATGGGACTACTATCTCAGCGATGGTGATTCGCCCGAGCACCCTCGACCGGCCGCTACCGACGCTGCTCGAGTTTAGGCTCGACGATTTGCAGAGTTACGCGAAAGACTGCGCTGCCCATGGGTTTGTGGGGGTGGTTGCGTACGTCCGCGGAACGGAGAACCCGCATGCAATCATTCCCTTCCAAAGGGAGGGCGAGGATGCGCGTGCCGTCATCGATTGGATCGCCAAGCAGCCGTGGAGCGACGGCCGTATCGGAATATATGGGGAAGGCTATGGCGGCTATATGGCTTGGGCTGCGGCGAAAGGCCGCTCGCCCGCACTCAAAGCCATTGCTCCCTCAGTGTCGATGGCACCCGGCGTCAACATGCCCATGGAGGGAAATATATTCAAGAACTGGTCTTATGGATGGTCGCTGCAAATGGCCTCTTCCGCTGCATCTACGGAAAGCGACGATGATGCGGCGAAGTGGCGCGCGCTCGACGAGAAATGGTACCGGAGCGGACGACGGTATCGCGACATGGGGCGTATCTACGGCAAGAACAACCCTGTCTTCATTCGCTGGCTGAATCACCCGAGTTACGATCGCTTCTGGCAGCGGTTGGTCCCTTATCGGGAGCAGTTCGCGCGAATCGACATCCCGGTTCTCTCGATGACCGGATACTTTGCTGCCGGCGAGCCGGGAGACCTGTATTTTTTCACTCAGCATCATCGCTACAACCCGCACGCAGATGATAAGTTGCTGATAGGACCGTACGACGATGCCATGATGCAACGTGGACTAGCCGCGAACATCCATGGCTACGAAGTCGACTCGGCTGCACTCGTGGATTTTCGTGAACTACGCATTCAGTGGTTTGAACATGTCTTCAAGGGCGCCGCCACACCGGCGTTAGTTGCGAATAACGTTAATTACCAGACCATGGGTGGGAACAGCTGGCAGCATGCGGACTCCCTCGATGCCATGGCAGGGAAGCCGTTGCGATTTTATCTCGATGCGGCCGCGGGAGAAGCGAACCATCGACTGGCACTCGCGCAACGAAAAAAGAGCAACGACGCCTTTGTGCTGCAGACGGTGAGTCTCAACGACCGCAAGGATGCCGCATGGACGCCATCTCTGGATTTCATCAGCAAAAGCCTGGCTCCCCGTCACGCGGCCATATTCGTCAGCGATCCGCTTACGAAAGCCACCGAATTCAACGGCTTGTTCTCGGGTCGACTCGACTTCACCGTGAATAAAATGGACGTGGACTTGAGTATCAGCATGTACGAGCTCCTGCCCACAGGCGACTACATCCGCTTGTTTAGCCCGACATATGAATTTCGTGCGAGTTACACCCGGGACCGCACGCATCGGCACCTCCTCAGGGCGGGCGAACGTCAGGAATTAACGTTCAAGAGCGAGCGTCTGACCAGCCGGCAGTTGCAGCCCGGCAGCCGGCTGGTAATGGTGCTTGGAATTAATAAGCGGCCGGACCGCGAGATCAATTACGGCACCGGAGGCGATGTGAGCGAGGAATCGATCGCCGACGGCAAGATTCCGCTGAAGGTCCGCTGGTACAGCGGCAGCTACGTCGATATTCCGGTGCGCATTAGAGAGTGAACATCAAAGACCGCGTATCAGGGACACCGCTGCGGCGGGATTGAGCGCTTTGTGACCACTGATGACGTACAGAAAGACGTCGCGCGGCTTGCCGTCCGGGAAGGGCGTCTCAACGTAGTTGAGCCCCTCGGACGTGGCGCCCGAAGCCCACGCGCGCGCGCGCTGAGACCACACTTTCTGCGCAGCAACGGAATACCCTGACTCCTCGTTCGGCTTCGTTCCCATGATACGGGCGTAGATGAAGGGTGCCGTAATATCGGCGATTTGCGGATACGCCGAATCGCCGGCGATGACAATGCCGACACAATATTCGCGGACCAGCGCGATAAAATCCGGGATGCGGAAGCTCTCGTGGCGAACCTCGACGACATGGCGCAATTCGCGTCCGGCCGCTTCGCGCGGCAGAAGCTTCAAGAAGGCTTCGAAGTCCGCCGGTTCAAATTTTTTAGTAGGTAGGAATTGCCAATTGATGGGGCCTAATTTGTTTTTGAGTTCGGTCACGCCGCTTGCAAAGAATCGCGTGATGCTGGTGCCGGCCTCGGCCAGCACTGTGCGATTCATCGCATAGCGCGGCGCCTTGACGGAAAATACGAAGTCATCCGGCGTTTCATCGTGCCATTTGGCGAAACTCGCCGGCTTCTGAGATCCGTAGTAGGTGCCGTTGATCTCTATGGTTGTGAACTGGCGGCTGGCGTATTCGAGTTCACGCTTCTGCGTAAGGTCGCTCGGATAGAACAGCCCGCGCCAAGGTTCGTAGGTCCAGCCGCCGACGCCGATTCGAATCGTCCCCATCATTTTTCCCGTCGCCATTGCAGCTACGCCACCAACTTGTTGAGATAATTGAAACTGACGGCGACCGCTTCGAGCGGCGGTTTAGTAAATGGCGGTTCCTGCTCGACATAGAATTGGCGTACGCCTGCGTGGTACGCGGCTGTGAGCAATGATTTCCAGTCGATCATGCCGCTGCCCACTTCGCAGGGAACCTGCTGCAAGCGGAAATTCGGGCGCGTGCTGGCTTTAATATCCTTCACATGCATGGCCGTGAACCGGTTCGGATATGTTTTCAGCAACGCCCCAGGATCGGCGCCGGCCGCCACCACCCAGCCCGCATCCATTTCGAAGCTCACCAAAGCCGGATCGGTTCCTCGCAGCAGCAAGGCCAAACCGGTACTATCGGCCACAGGGGCGAATTCGAAGTTGTGGTTATGGTACGCAAGACGAAGACCCAACTTCTTGAGCTCGGCACCTTTCGCGTTGAGGAAATCTGCGTTCCCCTTCCAGTCATCCGCCGTCATCGCAGCCGCGATGCGCGCCAGCGTGTCGCCGAACTCTTCTCCCGGGGCCGGCTTGAGTGAAAAGCGCTCGGGGATGGAAATCATGGGACATACCAGGGTGTCCACGCCGATGGTGTGAGCTTGATCGGCGAGGATTGCCAAATCACCGCTGAGGCTTGGTTCGGAACCGGATGAACGCGCGGCAATATGCGCCGACGGAGATCGCAATCCTGTGCGATCAAGGGCTTGGCGCCAATACTGAGGGCTGCGATCAAAAAAGCCGGCGAGTTCCACGGTTTTATAGCCAATGTGGGAAATCGCGCTCAGCGTACCGTCAAAATCCTGCTTCAGATCTTCGCGCACCGTGTAAAGCTGCAGCCCTAGCGGGAGCCCGGTACGCTCAAAGAAAGGTTGCGCTTGCGCAGCGCGGATCGAATTCGTAATCACGAGGCCGGCCCCCGCGGCTAGAAAACTCCGACGCGACAATGCAGACATTGGCAGCTCCCCAGCCGGCTATTACAACCCCAAGAATGTACAACATTTTGACGCCGTGAAGCTCGTTGGCGCATGGTGCGGGCTTACGACATGTCAGGCCGGAATGGCTTGATGCTTGAGAAAAGCGAGACCAGTCCCTCTGCGTAAGTGGGATGTGCGACCACCAACTCCTCGATTGCGTGGTAGGAAAGTCCCGCCCGCATCGCGATTTGGACCGGTGGCAGCAACTCGCCGGCGCGGGGGCCGAACGCGGTGAATCCGAGGATCCGGTCGTCTTCCCCGATCAATACTTTGAGCTTGCCGCGCGTTTCGCCGGTCGTGCGGGTGCGAAGGATCGAGGAGATAGGGAGTTCCGTCAGCCGGTAGGTGGCGCCTTGCCGTTTGGCGTCGACCTCGTTCAGTCCGACGCGCGCCAGTTCGGGTTCGATAAACAGACAGAAAGGCACCTGCCGTCCGGCGGTGCTGCGCTGCCTTCCGCGGAGATTGTCCCTAACGATACGGAAATCGTCGAACGCCATATGGGTGAATGCCGGGCTTCCCGCGCAATCGCCCATCGCCCACACCGCGGCAGCTGTCGTCTCCAGCCTGTCGTTGACGCTCACGTAGCCCGATGGAGTCAGTTTGATGCCGGCCCGCTCGAGGCCTATCCCGCTGGTGTTCGGCGTCTTACCCAGGGCAACGAGCAGATGTGAACCTTCTATTATCTTTTGCGAACCGCCGATCATGGCGTGGAGCGCCACCCTCTCGCCGGACCGCCCGGAGATGCGGCCCACCTCGGCGGCGGTGATGATCGTGATTCCCTCTTCCTGCATCAGGTCGCGGATCGCCTCTGCGATGTCTTCATCCTCGCGGGGTAAGAGCCGCTCGTCGCGCTCGCAGACTGTGACGCGGCTGCCTAGTCGGCGCATCGCTTGCGCAAGCTCAAGGCCAACGTAGCTGCCCCCTAGAATCAATAGATGCTCGGGAAGGGTGTCAAGTTCAAGGAGTTCGACATGCGTGAGTGGAGCGGCTTCGGCGAGCCCGAGCAGCGCCGGGAGGCTCGCAAAGGCTCCGACGTCGAGGAAGACCTGGTCGCCACGCAGCGTGCGTGTGCCTCCACCGTTGAGCGCGACCTCGATGGTCCGCTCGGCAATAAAGGAGCCCCGTCCCATCACAAGCTCGCAGCCGCTGGTGGCGAACTTATTCAGATGCGTTTTGACCAGGCCTTCCACCATCGTCCGCTTGCGGGCCTGAATTTCCCGCATCAACACATTCCTTTCGACGCGCGCTCCGAGCACTTCGCTCGTGGCTACTGTATGAGCGATGCTTGCAGCGTGGACGAAGTTCTTGCTCGGCAAGCAGGCTATATTCGGGCAGGAACCGCCCACATAGCGCTGCTCTACGACCACGACGCGTTTGCCGGTAGAGCCGAGATGCCACGCTATCGATTTTCCCGCCTCGCCGCTGCCGAGCACCACCGCATCATAGGTATCAATTGGTTCCGGCATACCTGACCTCGGTCACCATGCCGGTCTGCATATGGTAGAGATTGTGGCAGTGGAATGCCCACCGACCCGGATTGTCGGCGTCGAAGGCGATCCGCACGCGTCCTGCCCTAGGCATGACCAGCACGGTATCGCGCACGGCGCCCCGGATAGGCCGACCGTCGATCGCGACCACTTGGAACGCGTGGCCGTGCAGATGGATCGGATGCGCCATCATCGTCTGATTGACCAGCTCAAACTCCACACGCTGCCCCTGCTTCACCATGAGCGGCGTGATGTGCGGCCACATCTCTCCGTCCATCGACCAGGCATAGGGCTTCATGCTGCCGCCGAGCGAGACGGTACGAACAAGATCCGCGGGACGCGCGTGGAGCGGCTCTGCGGCGGCGAGCCGCGTCTCGAGCGAAAGGTCGATCGGCGGCGCGATCCGGCCCTGATCCGCGACGCGCGTGATGCGCGAATCTGGCGTAGCGAGGATGATGCCGGTGCGGCGTGGCGACCCTTCGATCTGCGCGAGTACTGGAAAGGCTCCAGTCCTCGGGAGATTGATCAACACGTCGAGGCGCTGTGCCATCGCGATCGGGAAGCGTTGGCCCGCGACGGGCCGGACGGAATGGCCGTCGACTGCGACGACGTTTCCGGTGAGCGCTCCGAGATCAATCCAGAACTGGCTCGAGGACGCTCCGTTGATGATTCGAAGGCGGACGCGCCCGCCATGCCCGACGCGCACGACCTCAGGATCAGCAAGCGTCCGATCGTTGGCGAGGAACGCATCGAAATCAACGTCATTGAGGTCCATGTGCGGGACCGGCGCATCGCGTGCTGCCATGTTCATCGCGCCCATGTTCATCATCATGCCGGTCATGGCAGCGGGTTGCGCGCCGACAGCGTGGCCGGAACCGGTGAGGCCGGTGAGCACCTCCTCGGGACTGCGGAAGGTGAAGTCGTGCAACATCAGAACGATTTCCTGCCGATCCTCGCGCAGCACCGTATCGTCCTCGACGATCAAGGGCGCCGTCATTAGGACTTGTTCCTGCATGCCGACGTGCGAATGCATCCAGTACGTCCCGGGAATGGGAGCGTAGTCGTAGGATTGCACCGCGCCAATTGCCAACGGAGGAGTCTCGGGCCACGGAAATCCGTCTTGCGTCCAGGGCGGCAACTGGCCGTGCCAGTGGACGAGCGTCTGCTTGCCGCTCTGATTGGCGAGATCGACACGGAACCGCTCACGCGTGCGGAG
Source organism: Gammaproteobacteria bacterium (assembly GCA_028293775.1). The sequence continues at coordinate 306 of JAQGOD010000513.1, read as the reverse complement.
GCGGATGCCAGGGCGTCCATCCGGTCCGATAAGACTGTAGACTCGCGCTGCGCGGCCATTGACCTCTAGCGTTCGCGTTCCGGCGACCAAACGCTTCCCGGCGTCCGACGCGACGCTTCGCGACGAGGGCAATGTGGACACGATGCCGGTGGCCAAGGTGGCGGCGAGGAACGTGCGACGAGAGAGCGTGCTCGCCGCGGTCCCCTCGGGGATCGCACGATGCCGGAGGCTGTCGCGGTTCGCTCTCGTCATGGAGGTCCTCCCAGGATCATTCGGTCAGCGACAATGTCCATCTGCCGCGTTAAC
>JAQGOD010000491.1 GCA_028293775.1 Gammaproteobacteria bacterium | reverse complement strand
GTCACGCGGTTTGGCCGCTGCACGCGCTTACGCGAAGATCGCGCCTTCCGCGCCGCACGCCCTGCATATGCCATCGCACATCTTCACGCGGCTGGGGCTGTGGGATGATTCGATTACATCGAACGTCGCCGCGCGCGCGGCCGCGCATAGTGAAGGTGATACAGGCGAAGAACTACATGCAATGGATTACCTGGCGTACGCATATCTGCAGGGCGGGCGACAAGCTGATGCGGAGCAGGTGGTTGCGGGGCTGGATGCGATGGGTGGCTTGCTCGGGAGTGATTTCAAAGTCGGCTATGCCGCTACCGCCATGCCCGTCCGACTCGCGATGGAGCGCCACAAATGGGATGCTGCCGTCGCGCTGCAACCGCTGCCTGATTCGGCCCCGCAAGTAGCGGCTGTTGTCTTTTGGGCGCGCGCCGTAGCCAACGCGCGCGCGGGACATCCTCAAGCGGCCAACGATGACATTGCGCAGCTCGAGAAGTGCCGCCGGCAACTGCAGGTCGCGGGAAATGCCTACTGGGCAACGCAGGTCGATGTGTTGGGCAGGGAGGCCCGAGCCTGGCAGTCGGCCGCGAGATCAAATACCGAGGAAGCGATTGAAGAACTTCGGCAGGCGGCGAATGAGGAAGATGGGTTTGAGAAACTGCCGGTGACCCCAGGCCCAATCGTTCCTGCACGCGAGCAGCTTGGAGATTTGTTCCTAGTGATGAATCGGCCACAAGAAGCCCTGCAAGAATATCGGGCGGCCTTGGTTGCCGCGCCTGGCCGGCGCGGCGCGCTTACCGGCGCGCTCCAAGCGGCTGATCTCTTGGGCGACACCCGGACGGCAACCAAGATGCGGGCTATTCTGTCGAACTGACGGTGCCGGGTCAGACAACGACGGGGCGGTCAGGTTGACGCAAGCCGCGCGCGGTACTCGGCAAGGTCTTGCTCAGCGTGCTGCCGCTCGCGCTCCAACTCTGGGACCTCCGCCCGTAATCGCTCATGCCGCTCGGCGAGTTGCCGCGTTTCCAGCATCGCGCTTGCGCGCTGCTCACCGGTCGATTGCGGGTCGATCACCGCGAATGTCAGGCTGGCGAGGTGCTGCTCGATGGCCGGGATTTCGCGCGTTGCCGATTCCCACCGCTCGGTGGCTTCGCGGGCACGATACTCGCGCCGGTGCAGCTCGCGGCCGGACTCGTAGGCGGCGGTGAAGGCCGGTGCGAGATCGGCGGGACAAAGACCCGTGTATTCGGCGCCACTTTCGCCAACCCGGAATCCGGTCTGCGGCCGGCAGTACTCCCGCAAACCCTCGGAGCGACCTGACTGATAGGCGTCTAGGTTCGGTACGACTCCGTAGTCCGCGCAGGCCGTGCGATAACGACCGATCCTGTCGCCAGCACGTCCCGCAACGCCATCCTCGTAGCCCACCGTCCGCCAGTCCACGGTCCGGCATTCGTTTTTGCTCATCGCGGCGCACCCAGCGAGACTTAGCGAAGCAAGCACCCAGGCAATTGACGTGGTCTTCATGGTTTTAGCCTTGTGATCTGGGGGCGGTAACATACCCCACTGATACGAATGCACTGATACGAATGCCAACATAGACGTCCCCCCTGGGATGGCCCGTGAGTGACGTCACGAATCCGGAAAATTGGCCTGCCGGACACGAGAGCAAGGTGAGGTGCCTGTGGGCGCGATGTGACGAAGGTCGCAATGGTTCACGAAGGCATAATTCTGCTAGATTTTGGCGAAGCACTTACCCATGCGTCGATCTTGCTTTGATCCTCCAGTGGAGAACTTCAATGTATATCCGCCCTGTTTTCCTATTTGATCTCGACGGCACACTGGTCGACAGTGTCTACCAGCATGTGCTGGCCTGGAAGCGAGCTTTGGATCAGGAAGGCATCGAGTTGTCTGTATGGCGGATTCACCGAAAGATCGGCATGAGTGGCGGCTTATTCGCCAATCAATTATTGCGAGAGACCAAGGTTGAAATCAGCGCGGAGCGTATTGAGCGGCTAGCGCGATTGCACGCCCAAGCCTATCAAGGCATGGCCTCTGAGATTCGGCCGTTGCCCGGCGCACGAGAGCTATTGGCCGCTTTGACGAGCGCCGATATTCCCTGGGGCATCGCGACCAGCGGCCGTATGGAAACGGCCGCCCAGAATCTCGATGCGCTTGGCGTGGACCGGAATAAAACCGTCGTCATTACGCGCGATCAGGTCAAGTACGCAAAACCTGATCCGGATCTGTTCTTGGCGGCAGCCGATAAGCTTGGTGCGCCGATCACTTCCGCGATAGTCATCGGCGATAGCATTTGGGACATGCTCGCCGCGCGCAGATGTCAGGCACTCGGTGTTGGGTTGTTGTGCGGTGGATACGGGCTGGAGGAACTCGAGCGTGCGGGCGCGTATCGCGTGTATGAAGATCCCAGTGATCTGCTCAATCATCTCGATGAAGTAGGCGGGCGACGCTGAATGCGGTCGAGGGCTCATGCGTCAGCGATACTTCTCTGTTCGTCTGCATCTGGGCCATTTCTCAGCACGGTGTGATTGTCGAAAATCATGGTGGGTTTTTGGGTCGAGGAGAATGCCGGCCATTGCGGCATGTGCGGATGATTCGGATTGCCCGTACGCGCGAACTGAATCCAGGCGTCGCTCATGATGGAGGCCAGCGCTCGAGCCTCGGCTCCTCCGCCCGTCATGGAATCGCAACGATCCGTGTTGTCGAACACGAACGGAATCTCGGCGCAATGAAAGGCTCGCGGCCTGCCGTTGAGCACCGGTGTTTGCCAGGTAAACCAATAGACGTAGGCGGGCGCCTTGCCGAGCGCTGCCTTTGCGGTCGCCTGCGCGAGCGCGTTCTGCCTGACGCTGCTCACGGCGATACGCGACCAAAGATCGAACGGCCTGGCGTTCGGCGTGCGTTGCCGGAAGGCGTCGATCACTTGCGGCGTCTTCTCGCCGTAGATTGCTTTTACTCGGGACTCAAGGTCGGCCGAAGTCATGACCTCCGCGTCGGGGTGATTCAAGGCAGTCACGAATTCGTTGAGCGTGCTGCCAATGATCATCGGCACGTCTGCGGATATCGAGGTGGCCACAGGATCAAAGGGATGTGCTGGGATGATCTTGCCATCGACAATGGGCACGAGGCCCATTATTTCAGCCATGCGGCGAAAATTGGGCACACCGCTCGGCGTGGGGTTGTGCTCGCGCATCAC
>JAQGOD010000489.1 GCA_028293775.1 Gammaproteobacteria bacterium | reverse complement strand
CGATAACAACAAATCGCGCAAATCGAAATTCACGCGTTCGGATTGCTTGATGCTCTCCTCTACGCGCGCCGCGGCGCCGAGCGCACTCAAAATGGATTGCAGCCGCTGTGTGCCTTCGCGAGCCCGCGTGATGTAGCGAAGCTGGTCATCGCGCAGGCCTTCCGATTCCAGATTGTCCAACGAGGAGCGCACGATGGTGAGGGGCGTGCGTAATTCGTGCGATAGCTTTCCACCCAGGGTGCGGAGGTATTGGGTGTGCTCATTGAGCCGCGCCAGCAGACGCTCGAATCCGCGCGACAATGCACCGATCTCATCTCCGCTGCTAGACTCCGGCATGTGCAGCCGGATTTTTCCGTCGGTGCTCACGGCCGAGTCCGCCGCCGTGCGCAGGCGTCCGATGCGCACACTGATCCACGTGGCAAAGGCGAGCATGATGATGACCGCCGAGGCAGTGGCGATCAGGGTGAGATTGAATAGCCGCGATAGCGCGCGGTCGCGCATGGCCAAAAGCTGGTCCGCCGCCTGCTCCAGAACCACGGCGCCGCGCACCTGATCATCGATCATGATCGGGGCTGCTGCCCTGAGCAGCATATCGCGGCGGCCGGTGAGCACCCATTGTGCGTGCGGATGTCCGTCGAGCGCTGCGCTTACGCTGTCGCCGCTCAAGCGATCGGGGGATGGGGCCAGGGTGGGCATGTGAGACGTATCGGAGCTTAGAAAAAATCGATACCAAATGGGCTCGGGTTCTTCAGCGCTGCTCGATAAATTGGCCGCAAGATCGCCGGCGGTTCCCAGCTTCAGCGCATTGGCATCGATCACGGTGGCGCGGGTGCCATTGCTGACGTATGTCTTAAGCAGCGTATCCAGTCCCGCCGTGGGGAAGAACAGGCGGCCGCCTGGCGCGGCGTCCGGCGCAACGGCGCCCGGCGCAACGACGCCCGGCGCAAAGCCGGCTCTGGCGTTGCCGCGTCCGTCGATCGCCTCGATCCAAAGTTGCCCCCCCACAAAGCTCAAGGGCAGCCGGGCTTCCAGGTGGTAACCGGCTGCCGTTTGCAGCCAAAAGGCTTGTATCCGGGGTTCCGCCACTACGCTGTTCGCGCCCTGTTCGCTTGTTACGACGCTTTGTGCGGCGATCAACCCGGGGGCAGTGGTGCCGAAAAAATAACTCGCGCGACCGTCGGGCCCTTGCAGGGTCAGAGTGACCCGATCGAAGCGCTCCTGGTCGGGTTTGACATTGTTGGGCTGCGGGTCGAAATGCGCATCGTCGACTTCGAGATACAGATAAAGGTAGCGGTCCGTCGATCCAGCTTGAAGGCGGGCGTGGTACCCCGTTGAGGTGGGCAGGCGCGTGGGTTCAGCGGGAATATCCCAATCCTGCCGGTAGCCATCGAGCAAAGGCTGCGTGATCAGCGGGTAAACGTATAAATCGCCCGCTGCGGCTGAAAAGCGTTGCACGTCGCCCGGATCGCGGAACACGCGTTGGGGCTGCGCTGACAGCGCATTGGCGATCGTGCCGGCGCTCGCCAACAGGGTCTCCTCCTGGGACGTGCGCAGTGCCGCCTCGAGTTCGCGCGCATACTGGCAACCGGCCCAGGGCAGCACCAAGGTGCTGAGCGCGACAATCAGTAATTGCAGCCGAATGCTCACTCGACCCAGCGATAACCCATTCCATACACGGTCTGAATGGCATCGAATGCCGAGTCCACCTGCTGAAACTTGCGGCGCACTCGTTTGATGTGGGAAGTAATCGTATTGTCGTCCAGCACCACGTTGGCGGCATCCATCAATTGCTGGCGATTCTTGACATGGCCAGGGTTGCGCGCCAGCGCATGCACAATCCAAAACTCCGTCAAGGAGAGGACCACCGGTGCGCCGTTCCACGAGGTTTGCATTTTTTCGCCATCGATCGACAGCGCACCGCGCCGTACGATCTCGGCGGCATTGTCCGGGCGCTTGAGCGCGTCGATGCGACGGAACAGGGCCGCAACTCGCGCGGCCAAATGCGGCAGGCTGACGTCTTTGGTGAGAAAGTCATCGGCACCCAGGCGCAATCCCGACACCGCATCGAGTTCGCTGTCCCGAGCGGTCAGAAAGATGATGGGCAACTCGGCCGACAGCGCCCGTAGATCGCGGCACAGATCGAAACCGCCTTCGGCCTCGTCCTCGAGCGATATATCAATGATGGCCAGATCGGGCAGGCGGAGCTGGAAGGCCTGCATGGCCGCCGGGCGTTTGCCATAAGTCTTGATCGAATAGCCGTGGCGCGCCAAGGCGGCTGCGTAGTTCTCTCGCAAAGCCGGCTCGTCCTCGACGATGGCGATCTGCTTTTTCATCCTGACGATGATAGCTGAATACGCGCAGTCGGCCCCGGAGAACCGTCGCCATCATTCGCCATAATTAGCCTGCAATTTGCCCTTTTTCCATCTTAGGATTTGGGCTTTTGCCCGGGACACTATCCTCGTACTAAAAACGAGGAGAGAACCCATGTCGCAGGCGATCCGGTCGAATAGCACCTTAAGTCAAAGCCGCTCGCACGGAACGACGTGGTCCTTGGGCCGCGAAGCGTCGCTCAATTGGTTGGCGCTCGGTCTGCTGCTCGCGGCTTGGAATGCGGCCGGCGATGATGCCGCGACTGCGCCGGACGCCGCAGCCAATCGCTCCCGTAGGCCCGAGGTTTTGCGCGGCTATTCGTATGTTTCAGTTCGAGCCGTGAATCGGGCGACGTTGGACCGTTGACCGCGGCCGGCATAGTCACAGTATTGTCATGGGCAGGCTGTAATTGTTAGGCGAATGATTGCCGTCGAAAGTCAAAAACAAATCTTGATTGTGGATCGGGACCTGGCAACGGTTGAACCGCTACGTCATCAACTGATGACGGCCGGTTTCGCCGTGCTCGCCATCACCGACGGACGCTCGGCCGTCGTGGCCGTTGAAGAACGGCCCCCGCGGTTGCTCATCGTGGATTGGAACATGCCGGGTCTTGCCGTCCTTGAATTGATCGAACGCGTGCATCGAACAAGGCTGGTTCGGCCCCTAAGGTTGATTTTCCTGTCCGATCTCTCCGGCGAGCACGACATTGTGTCAGGATTGAATTTGGGCGCCGATGACTATATTGCCAAACCCTTTTCCGTGCGTGAAGCCGTTGCCCGTATTCAAGCGGTGTTGCGGTCTCGTGCGCGCGACGATGACCATGCTGCCTTGAGTTTTCACCGATTAACTCTTAACACGTCGAGTAACCGAGTCGTGGCGCGGGGCACCGTATTGAACGTCCGAGGGGCAGAATATCGATTGCTGGAATTCTTGATGTCCCATCCGGGCAAGACCTTTAATCGAACGCAACTGCTTGCCCACGTCTGGGCCGGCGACTCGGGCATTGACGAGCGAACCGTGGACGTCAATGTGCAACGCTTGCGCAAGATTTTGGCAGAGCCAGGCTACGAAGGCTGTATCCAAACGGTACGCGGCTTCGGTTACCGATTTGTAGCGATCTAGCCCACATTTCTATTGTTTCACGCGACGTTCCACGGCTAACTCTTTTTTTTGTAAGCAAAACTTCTTCACTAAGTCATCCATCCGTAACACGGCGCGACGATCCTCACGCTGGTCTTAAGGACTATGGAGACGAACAATGCCGGAGCGTAACGCCTCGCCTATGCGTTTGAGAACAGTCTTCATCTCAGACATTCATCTGGGTTTCAAAGGGTGCAGCGCTGAGTTGCTGCTGGATTTTCTGCATCGCGTTGAAATGGATACCTTGTTCTTGGTCGGCGACATCATCGACGTTTGGAGCATGCACAAAAGCATGTTCTGGCCGCAATCTCACAATAATGTGCTGCGAACGATTTTGGGAAAGGCCAAGCGCGGTACCAAGGTGATTTTCGTCCCGGGTAATCACGACGAAATCTTTCGCGAATTTGACGGTGCGGTGTTCGGAAATCTTGAAATCCATCGCGAGTACGTTCACCACGGCGCGGACGGCCGCCGAATGCTGGTGCTGCACGGCGACGAATTCGACAGTGTCGTGAAGTGCAGTCCTTGGCTCGCCAAATTGGGAAGCAATATTTACGACGTCTTGTTGGCCGCGAATCCGTATATCAATTGGTTCAGGCGCAAATTCGACCTTCCGCACTGGTCGTTATCGTCCTATCTGAAGCATAAGGCGAAGACCGCCGTTCAATACATCGGGAGCTTCGAGGAATCCGTCGCTCAAGCGGCGCGCAAACGCGGCGTTGATACGGTGGTGTGCGGACACATTCACCATGCGGAGATACGCGAGATCGACGGCATCTTGTACTGTAACGACGGCGATTGGGTGGAAAGCTGCACTTCTCTGGTTGAGGACATGAACGGTCAACTGCGTCTCATCGATTGGCCCAAATTGCGCGAGCAAATCCTGCCGGCGCCAATGGCGGTTCCGGTCGGTCAAGCCGCTTGAGTCGAGAAGGACAATGAGCGATGTAATCGAATTGTGGAGTTTGCCCTGGCGCAAGCTGCAAGAGAACTTAGCGAACGGCTCCGGTGCTGATGCATCCGGGAAGGCTCTCTTGATCGGCGAATCGGAATTTTGCGGCAGGGCAGCTTCCTCAAACTCGTGGTTGGCGCGGGCGCT
>JAQGOD010000481.1 GCA_028293775.1 Gammaproteobacteria bacterium | reverse complement strand
TCGAGCGCGTAGCAATGCGGGCAGGCGTACCAAAAGAACTCCAGCACTTCCACTTGCCCGGCCGAAACGTTCGTGGGCTGCGCCGGGACCAAGCGCGTGTAATTCGTGCCTTCTTGCCACGAGCTGCCGGCAGGCGTGGCCGCCGCTGCCGTTGCCGTGGCGGCCGCCACCGTGGAGGCCACCGCCGCGAGCAAGGGATTACGCGCGCCCGTATCTCCCGGTGTTTCCTCCACCGTCTCGGAACCGTCTTCGTTGAGGCGGTTGATGGTCTGAGGCTTGCCGGTATCCGCCACCGTCTTGCCGGGTTCGGCGGGTGCCGTGCTCTTCACGGCAGGCGCCGTGGCCGGAGCAGGCGCTTTTTCCGGCGCGAGGCCTGAGGGCTCTTGCCTCCCGCAAGCAGTCAGGGCCAGCACAACGCCAAGCCCCATCGATAAAGACCACAGGCGCAGGCGCATTAGCGGATCCCCTGTACATAGGAAGCAACGCTTTTTATTTCGTCGGGCGACAAGCGTTTGGCGATGATCTGCATGATGCCGTTGGGCCCTGTGGCGCGCGTGCCCGTCGCATAATCGTTCAACTGTTTTACCAAGTAGCCCGGCTGTTGCCCGCGCAGGGCGGGGAATTTCGCCGGCTCATTGCCGCGACCCGTCGGCCCATGGCAGGCCATGCACGCCGGAATTGCGCGAGTTTGATCGCCGCCGCGATAAAGCCTCTCACCGGCTTGCCAGAAAGAGGGATCCGCTTCCAATCCGGTGTTCGGCAAGCTGTCGAAATACAGGCCCAGATCAGCCATATCGTCGGGAGTTAGATTCGCCGTCATCGGCATCATCACCGGGCTCGCGCGTTTGCCGGTCTTGAAATTGTTGAGCTGCTCAGCGATGTAGTCCGCTCCGAGTCCCGCAAGGCTAGGCCATTCAGGATTGGTGCTGTTGCCGCTGGCCCCATGACAGGCCTGGCAGGTTGCGGCCTTGGCGGCACCGGCTTCAACGCTGGGCGCGGTGAGTGCGGAGGCCGCCGCCAACACGCCGGAAATTGTTGCTGCGAGAATCAAAAGCCGCTTCATGACGCCTGAATACCCCGTTTATTGTGGCCCGTTGGCAACCCTAAATTGTACACTAGAGTCAATAATTTGCGTCCGCCGGCGGCCATGACCACCTATTCCCATGTGAAATTCATGACCAGTGCGGCCGAACCGCATCAACTCGCCCCGGACTCAGGGCGGGAAATCGCGTTCGCGGGGCGCTCCAATTCGGGCAAGTCCACCGCCATCAACAGCATCACGCAACGGGCGGGACTTGCTCGCGTGAGCCGCACGCCGGGACGGACGCAGCTCATTAATTTTTTCGAATTGGCGCCCGAGCGGCGGCTGGTGGACCTGCCTGGGTACGGCTTCGCCAAGGTACCCGAGCGCGTGCGCATGCACTGGCTGGAACTGATGGAGCATTATTTCAACGTGCGGGAATCGCTGGTGGGACTGATGCTGATCGTAGACAGCCGGCGGGGCTTAAGTGCTCAAGATGTGGCCATGCTCGAGTGGATACTCGCCAGAAATCGTTTCGCGCATGTGTTGTTGACAAAAGCAGACAAATTGAACCGGCAGGATTCGCTGCGCGTTTTGCGGGAAACAGTCGCAGCGGGTGCCGATGCTGCGGTGTCCGCGCAACTCTTTTCAGCGCACAACAAGCAAGGCATGGAAGAGGCGCGCGAGGTCATGCAACGCTGGCTCGATCAGCCATAAAAAAGCCCCGGTGGCTGCTTGTGGCAACCATCGGGGCAGACCAACCCGGCATGGGGATGACAAACCGGGTCTAGCTCGCTCAGGGAGAAGAGCGAGGAGCGTCATTAACGCTCATTAGGTTAGATGAGGATGGTCCGCGAAAGTTCCAGTCCTTTTTACTGCTTTTTTTTAAGGCCTTCCATCGCCTGCTAAAAAGATCGCTGCTGTCTCAATATTGCGCCACATTTGAGCCGAGCGCACTCACTAATGCGCTTCATCCCAATTGCGGCCAACCCCTACATCCACCTTCAAGGGCACCGATAAATCCGCTGCGCGGATCATGTGTGTCCGTATTTGTCCTACTAGGGACTCAACTGCGTCGTCCGCCACTTCAAGCACCAGTTCATCGTGCACTTGCATGATGAGCCGTGCCGCAACGCGAGAACTCAAAAGCCATGCATCCACTTCGATCATGGCGCGCTTGATGATGTCGGCGGCTGTCCCTTGCATCGGCGCATTGATGGCGCTGCGCTCGGCATATTGGCGAAGTGCGGCGTTGCGCGATTGTATTTCCGGCAAATAAAGCCGGCGGCCGAACACGGTCTCCACATAGCCGGTTTCGCGTGCTTTGCGGCGCGTTTCTTCCATGTAGCGCCTTACACCGGGATAGCGCTCGAAATAGAGGTCCATATATTTTTGGGCCTCGCCTCGAGGGATGCCCAGCTGACGTGCCAGTCCAAATGCCGACATACCGTACATGAGACCGAAGTTGATTGCTTTCGCGGAGCGCCGCTGATCGGCGCTGACCGCATCGAGTGCGAGGCCAAAGACTTCCGCCGCGGTCGCCTGGTGAACGTCGCGATCTTCGGCGAAGGCACGCAGCAAGGAAGCATCCCCTGACAGATGCGCCATGATGCGCAACTCGATCTGCGAATAGTCCGCGGCCACGAGTGAATGGCCGGGCGCTGCGATGAACGCTTGGCGGATGCGCCGTCCCTCCTGAGTGCGGATGGGAATGTTTTGAAGATTCGGATCCTGCGAGGACAATCTTCCCGTGGCGGCCACTGCCTGATGATAAGAAGTGTGAATGCGGCCGGTCGCGGCATTGATTTGCAGCGGCAGATTATCGGTGTAGGTGGATTTGAGCTTCGCCAAGCCGCGATATTCCAAAATCAATTTCGGCAGCGGATAGGTGACCGCGAGTTCCTCGAGCACATCCTCGGCGGTCGATGGTTGGCCGGTGGGCGTTTTGCGCATCACCGGGATGCCCAGCTTGCCGAACAAGATCTCCTGCAACTGCTTCGGAGAGTCAACGTTGAACACGCCCCCCGCTTCCTGGTGCGCCAGCGTCTGAAGCTCCAGCATTCGCGCCGCCAATTCCGAACTCTGCGTTCGCAGAAGCGCTCGATCCACCAGCACCCCCGCACGCTCCATTCGAAACAACACGGGCACCAGCGGTTGCTCGATCTCCTCGTACACGGTTTTCAGCGAAGGGTTCGCCTCGATCTGCGGCCAGATCGCCTGATGCAGTTGCAGCGTCACGTCCGCATCTTGCGCGGAATATTCCGCGGCTTGATCGACATCGACTTGATCGAAGGCGATTCTCTTCGCGCCCTTGCCGGTAACGTCCTCGTATTGAATGGTTTTCACGCCCAGATATCTCTGAGCGCTCGCGTCCATGTCATGGCGCGTCGCCACGCTGTTCAACACATAGGACTCCAACATCGAATCGTAGCGCTGGCCGTTGAGCGCAATACGATAGTTCGCGAGCGCGTGCGCATCGAGTTTAAGATGATGGCCCAGTTTCGCCTTGGTGAGATCCTCGAGTATGGGTTTCAAGGCGGCGAGCGCCTTGCCGCGGTCGAGCTGATGCGGCGCGCCCGGGTAATCATGCCCCAGCGGCAGGTACGCAGCTTCGCCCGGTGAAACGGCGAATGCCACGCCGACGATCTGCGCCTTCATGTAATCAACGGTGTCGGTTTCGATGTCGAGCGAAATGAGCGGCGCCGATTTAAGCTTTTCCAGCCACTCATCCAGCATCTCTTCCGACATGATCTTGTGGTACTCGCGGGGTGCGGGCGCACTGATGACGGCAACCGCAGCCGAGATCTCCATGCCGCCGGCGCCGTTCGATTCCGCGACCACGATGTCGATTTCGGTGCTGCCTTCCGCCGGCGCGGCCGGCGCTTCCGGACCCAGCGACTTGAGTAGCGCGCGCAATTCCAGCCGAGAATACAGATCGCGCAAGCGAGGCACGTCGGGTGCGCCGGGCGTCAACTGTTCGGGTATGACTTCCAGCTGCAAGGCGGTGTCGATGGTCGCAAGCTTGCGCGAAAGTTCCAACATGGGCAATTCATTGCGCAGGTTCTCGCCGACTTTGCCGCTGATCTCGGCGGCATGCGCAATCAACGTATCGAGCGTGTGATATTGATTCAACCATTTCGCCGCGGTCTTCGGTCCCACGCTGGTGACGCCGGGAATGTTGTCCGAGGTGTCCCCGACCAGAGCCAGGTAGTCGACGATTTGTTCCGGAAAGACGTCGAATTTAGCCTTCACGCCGATGCGGTCGAGGCGGGTGTTGCTCATGGTGTTCAGCAGTTCGACATTCGGCCCCACCAATTGCGCCATGTCCTTGTCACCGGTGGAAATCATGACTTTGAAGCCGGCATCCGCCGCTTGTTTCGCCAAGGTGCCGATCACATCGTCCGCCTCGACGCCCGCCACTCGCAGCAGCGGCACGCCCATGGCCGCAACGGTATCGTAGAGAGGCTGCACTTGCGCGCGCAGGTCATCCGACATGGGCACCCGATGCGCTTTGTACTGATCGAACAAATCGTCTCTGAAAGTGCGGCCGGGGGCGTCGAACACCACTGCAATGCGGTCCGGTGCTTCCTCTTTGATCATCTTGTTCAACATGTTGAGCACGCCCAACACGGCGCCGGTGGGTTCGCCGCGCGAATTCGTCAGCGGCGGCAGCGCATGGAACGCCCGGTACAAATACCCCGAGCCATCGACTAGAATCAGTTTGCGCGCACTCATGGAAGCCGAAACCTTAAGTAGGTTAGGGAGGGGGGCTCGAGTCGGGCGGTGCAGGCGTGCTCGGAGAGGCTGTCGGCGGAGCCGCAGGCGCCGGGTTGGTCGCTGGAGGCGAGCCTGCCGGCGCACGAGGCGTTGTGGATTTCGGCGCACTCGGCAGCG
>JAQGOD010000479.1 GCA_028293775.1 Gammaproteobacteria bacterium | reverse complement strand
GGTGAGGCGTAATGCGTGGCTGGGATTGGCGGCAATTTTGCGTGCGAGCGAATTTGCTTGGGCAAGCAGCTCGGCATCGGCAGTTACCTCGGCAACCAAGCCCCACTCGAGCGCTTTCGCGGCATCGATCGCATCACCGGTGTAAGCCATCAGGCTCGCGCGAGGCAATCCGATGGCGCGGGGCAACAGCCACGCACCGCCGTCACCCGGAACAATCCCGAGACGAACGAAACTTTCCGCAAACGTCGCGGTCTTGGCCGCCAGTCGGATGTCGCACATGCAGGCAAGATCGAGTCCCGCGCCGATCGCAGGACCATTCACCGCGGCAATGATCGGTATCTCCAGTTCGTATAGCGCCAAGGGAATGCGTTGAATCCCGTCGCGGTAGTTGTTGCGTATCGCGTATGGGGATCCGGCGAACATGCCTGCGCGGTCTCTCATGTCCTTGATGTTTCCGCCTGCGCAGAATGCGTTGCCGGCACCGGTAAGAATCATCGCCTTGACCGTGGGATCGGCGCGTAGATCGCTACAAAGAGCGGTGAACTCCTGCATTTGACCGGGATCGGTGAGCGCATTGCGCGTCTCGGGCCGGTTCATGCGCACCGTGACGATATCGGCCTCACGATCGATCAATAGGAAAGTGCTCATGAAAGGATCTCCCCGGGGCCATGTTTCGATCTCGCAGTTTGCGTCAGCATAGGCCAAAGTCCGCCTGATCCCGATTCGCAGACAGACTGACCGAGTTTCTGCGACCAGAAGTTCTGTGAGCCGTACTCGGCGCGCCACGCCCAGAGGCGGCGCGTCTTAAGATGCAGACTGTGTTCATCGGTGAAACCGATGGCCCCATGAACTGCGTGCGCGGTCGATGCCCCGATACTGGCCGCTTCGCCCACGCAAATCTTCGCCGCCATAATCGGCAGCGCCCTGACATCGCAAGCCGATTCGGCAAAAGCGGCCTCTGCCGCGAGCAGGCCGCATGCCGTATGTTCAGCCATCACGGCAATCTGCTGTTGAATCGCCTGGAAGTGCCCGATGGGTTTGCCGAATTGCACCCGCTCGGTGGCATAGCCGGTGGTCATTTGCAGCAGCGACTGTAGTGCGCCGGCCATTTGCGCCGAGCGCAGCATTGCGCCACACAGCAGGAGCATATTGGGCGACGTCCCGGCCGGCAGCGGTTGAGTATGGATGACAGCCGCGCGCTCGAAGACAACCGTGTCGCGAGGCTCACCCGCCAGATTGGTACGACGATCGAGCTGAGCGGCGTTGGCGGTATCGAGTACCACAAGTTTCGGATCAGGGCCGGCGCAAATGGCGACTATTTGTTTTAAATGTCGTCCCCACGGTATCCTCTCGAGCCGGCCGCTGGCCAGGCCATTCACGCAAGTTAACTTCGAGTGTGCTGCAATGGCGAGAGGACCTTTCACGGGTTGCAAACCCGCTCGACCCAACAACCAGTTGGCGAGTAGGGCGTCAGGAAAGGGTGCCGGCACTGCGTGAGCTCCCGCGGCGCGCACAAGCGTGAATGTATCCTCCCAACTCGCGCCCGCCCCGCCGAGCGCTTCGGGCACTGCGGCAAGGGTCATTTCCGCCTCCTGCAAGATTTCCCACAGCGCTTCAGGCCATGCTCCCTCGGCACATTGGTGAATCAAGGCGGGCGAGACCAGATCGCTGAAAATACGCTCGATCGTCGTCTCGAAAAGATCGCGCATCAGCGAAGCTCCAGGCTGCGCGCAATAATGCCGCGCAGAATTTCGCGCGTGCCTCCGCGCAGTGAAAACGAGGGCGCGAGTTGCGTGAGGTGCGCGAGCACCTTTTCGTATTCGCTCCCGTTGGAGCAGGGCTCGCAGTCATCGATCGCCTGGGCGATCTCCGGAATCTCCTGCTCGAGTGTTACTCCCAGGTCTTTGACGCACGCCGCTGCCACGGCTGGATTCTCGCCTGCTTGCAGCTGCGCGGTCACGGCGATAGACATGTTTCGCAACGTGAAAATCCGCGCGGCGATGCGTCCAAGCTCCCGAGCCTGGAGTGCGTTGGGTGATCGGCCCACGCTGTCAATGAGTATGTTCACCAATGCCATGCAGCTCAATATGCGCTCGGGTCCGCTGCGTTCGTAGGCGAGTTCGGCGGTGACCTGCGCCCAGCCCGCACCTTCGGCGCCAACCAAGTCGCCTTCTGAGAGTTCAACATTATCGAAGAGCACCTCGTTGAAATGCTCATTGCCGGTAAGATCGCGGATGGGGCGAATGTCGATGCCTGGCCGCTTGAGATCGACGATGAACTGCGACATCCCGCGGTGGCGCTCTGTAGTTTTCTCCTCCGTGCGCGCCAGGGTGATCATAAAATGCGACCGATGTGCGTTGGTCGTCCAGATCTTTCGGCCGTTCAAAACCCAGCCATTCGCGTTGCGCCGCGCTCGCGTGGTGATGGAAGCAAGGTCCGAGCCCGAGCCAGGCTCGCTCATGCCAATGCAGAAGAAACTCTCGCCGCGACAGATGCCGGGCAGGAAGCGTTCTTTTTGTGCTTCCGTGCCGTAGCGCAATAACATCGGGGCGCTTTGCCGGTCCGCAATCCAGTGGGCCGAGACCGGAGCGCCGGCAGATAGCAGCTCTTCGATCACGACATAACGCAGGAATGCAGACGCTTGCCGGCCGCCGTAGCGCTCGGGCAAGGTCATTCCAATCCAACCGCGCTCGCCTAAGCGGCGGCTGAAATGCGCATCGAAACCCATCCAGGAGTCCGCGCGCCGCACGGGCGGAAGATCTCGCAGCGCTTCGTCGAGAAATGCACGCACTTCCTGACGCAGCCCCTCGGCGGTTTCCGGAATCCGACTATAGCGGAGCAGCGTCAGCATCTGGCTATGTCGGCGCGCGAAGCTCGATTGTCTGCGGTGAGGCTTCGGGTGCGCCAGTCATCGGGCGCAATTTCTTGAGGATCGAAGTCCAACTCCACATCGACGCCGTTCGGGTCTACGAAAAAAAGCTGCCACATGCGAAAGGGCGCTGGCGTACGGATGATCCGGTGCGCAATGCCGCGCTCCTCCAACAGCCGCGTGGTCGCCAGTAACCCCTGCGCGCGGTAGGCCATATGATCGAGGGCGCCGCGGCGAAGCTCCGGCATATGGGTAACTTCAATCACATGCAAGATCGGCTGTTCAGCCGCGTACAGCCAGGCTCCCGGCACGCCGAAGTCGGGTCTGGCACCTACATGCAGCCCCAGCATTGCGTAGAAAGCGAGT
>JAQGOD010000475.1 GCA_028293775.1 Gammaproteobacteria bacterium | reverse complement strand
GAGGTGCTGAAGCCCTTTCCGAATCCCATCCGTGTCGAAGGGCATACCGATGATCGGCCGATTCACACCGGCGCCTTCCCCTCCAATTGGGAACTCTCGGCTGCCCGCGCCGCCAGCGTTGTGCATCAATTCACCAAGCAAGGCATTGATCCCTTGAGGCTAGAGATCGTGGGCTTCGGCGAGTTTCATCCGCGCCAACCGAATCAGTCGAACGAGGGGCGCAATGCGAATCGGCGCGTCGCCGTGTTGGTGTTGGAGGCCGTCTCGCCCGCCGAAAGCACGACGGCCAGAGTCTCCGCCGAGACTCCGACGAGTTTTGCGCCGGACATGGAATTGGCGGATGCAAGCAGCGCAACGAATCGCTTGCTGTATCGCGTGCCGCCCGCAGATTTGGAAAAAACCGTATTGGTAAAAGACGCAAAACCAGTCGCAGAGCCGCCCAAACCGGACTAAAGCGAGGCTAAGGCAATGAGTGAAGTTGACCGCTTAAGCAATTCAGGCCTTTATCCCGCACTGCCCATCGCGGACAGGCGGCCGTCGCCGGATGACAAAGAGCGCGGTCAACGCAGGGATCAAGGTTCGACCGCCGCGACGTCCAAATCCGCGGACACTCCAAACACGCCACGGCCGCCCAAGTCGCTGATCGACGAGTACGCCTGATCCGATTCACTTTTATCATTCTGCGCGAGGCCCGGTAGACTCAAGATCCGTATCCTCGCTCAGGCGCGTCAATGAAATATTTCCTGTCTGTGATTTTGGCGGCGATGTGTGCCGCGAACTCGGCGAGCCTGGCCGCTGACTCCGACGCGGTTTCGCAGCCGGGGCTCATCCTGGAAAAAATCATGGCCGATCCCGACTGGATCGGGCCGCCGGTGCGGGATCCTTTCTGGTCGGCCGATGGCCGTGCTGTGTACTATTCGCTGAAGCGCAGCGGCTCGCCGATCATCGATCTGCATCGCCTTGATCCGGTGAACAAGCAGGATCAAGTGATTGACGCCGCGGCGTTGGCCGCTGCGGACGCACCCGCGGTTTACGAGCGCGCCGGCAATCACGCCGCCTTCATACGCAGCAGCAATGTTTTTGTGCGCGACCTCTCCAACGGTCGCCTGACGCAGATTACGCGCAGCCCGCAACCGAAGTCCTCCCCGCAATTTTCAGCCGATGGGAAGCTCTTGAGCTTTCGCATCGACGGCGACTGGTACGTGCACACGTTTGCGACAGGTGTTACCACGCCGGCGGCCATTCTCAAGGCCGACAAGGACCCGAATGCGCCGCCCGCCGCAGACGATTTGCGCGACATGCAATTGCGCACATTCTCCACCTTGAAGAAATTGCACGATGATACCGAGACCTTGCGCATGCACGCTGAGGCGTTGCAAAAAGCCGACGCTTCGCGCACGTCTGCGCCCTTTTATTTGGGCGATGAGGTGACGATCCGCGGCAGCGAGTTGTCGCCCGATGCGCACTGGCTGATCGTCGTCACCGAACCTAAATCGCATGTCAAAGGCAAGGAAGGCCAGCTCACGCGCTACGTCACCGAATCGGGCTACGAGGAATTCGAGAAGGAGCGGTTGCGAGTGGGGCGCAATCCTCCCGCCGCGCAATCCTTGATCCTGCTCAATCTTGCGGACCACACCTTGCACCCGCTCGCAGTGGACAAGCTGCCCGGGCTCGATGAGGACCCGCTGAAATCCGTTCGAGAGGAAAATGCCAAGGTCCTTGCGCACGCCGATCGCGACGCGGCTCCGCAAAAGCGCGGCGTGTGGGTGATCAACGATGAGCCGGATGCGGTCAGCGGCGGAATGATTTGGAGCCTCGATGGAGGCGCCCTCGGCATCCAACTGTATTCGATCGATCACAAGGATCGATGGCTCGTGAGCGTTGATTTTGCCCATTTTGCGTTGATCCCAGAGCATCGTTTGACGGATGGCGCGTGGATCGATGCCTCTTTCAATGAGTTCGGCTGGCTCAATGACAATCGCACCCTGTGGTATGAATCCGAGGAAACGGGTTACGCTCATTTGTATACCAAGGCGCCACATGGCGAGGCGCGGCCCCTGACTCAAGGTCAATACGAAGTATCGGCGCCGCAGCTATCCGCCGATGGCCGCTGGTTTTATGTGCTCAGCAACGCCACGGCCCCGTATTCCTACGACGTATACCGGGTCAAAAGCAGCGGCGGTCCATTGCAACGGCTGACACGGCTCGCGGGAGTCGAGAAGGCGCAGCTCGATCGCAGCGGCAAGCAACTCCTGCTGAGCTATTCGACCCCCTACATGCGTACGCAAGCCGCCGTGGCCAATGCCGATGGTTCCGGAACGCCTCGTGAACTGACGGATACCCGCGCCGCCGACTACAAATCGATGAGCTGGATCCAACCGGAAATCGTAAAAATTCCATCCACGCACTTTGCCGGGGCCATCTACGCCAAGCTCTACCGCGACCCCAGCAGCGGCGCAGGGGCCAAAAAGCCGGCTGTCCTTTTTGTCCATGGCGCCGGATATTTGCAGGACGTGCATTTGCACTACTCCTATTATTTCCGTGAGCAGATGTTCAACAATTTGCTGGCGCATCGAGGCTACGTGGTGCTCGATATGGATTACCGCGCTTCCGCCGGTTACGGCCGTGATTGGCGCACGGCGATTTATCGGCAGATGGGTCATCCGGAACTGGAAGATCTGCTCGACGGCAAGAAATGGCTGGTCGAACAGGCCGGCGCCGATCCCAAACATGTGGGCATGTATGGCGGTTCATACGGCGGCTTCATGACCTTGATGGCGCTGTTCCGGGCACCGGGCGAGTTCGCCGCCGGCGCGGCCCTTCGTCCGGTTACCGATTGGATGCAGTACGACGACAGCTATACGGCAGGCATTTTGAATGATCCGAAGACCGACCCGATCGCCTATGCGCGCTCATCGCCCATCGAGTTCGCTTCCGGTCTGCAAGATGCGCTGTTGATCTGTCACGGGGTCATTGACGACAATGTATTGTTCCAAGATTCGATGCGCTTGTACGAGCGCTTGATCGAGCTGCACAAGGACAATTTCAGCTTATCGCCTTACCCCTTGGATCGGCACGGATTTACGAACGCCGACTCCTGGCTGGACGAATACAAGCGCATATATCTCCTGTTCGAAACGAATTTGAAGTAGGGTCTAGTTGCCGGCAATTTCCGCGGCCGCGCGCGCGAGGATGGCCGCGATGCGCTGCTGCTCTTCGGGCGAGCTGTGCCATTTGGCGAGCAGGGCAAGCTTAAGATCCCGCCTGGCACGATGCAGTTCGCGCGAGCCGCCGCGCTCCGGGTGGTGCCCAAGTTCCTCGCCGGTTTCCTCGGCGCCCAGTGCTTGGCGCACCCGATCCATCCGCTCTCCGACACGCTCAAATTGGGCGATGAGCGCCTCGGCCGCGGCCAGATGTTTGGATAAATATTCTTTGCCGGACTTCGTGATGCTGTACAACTTGCGCGCACCATCCGCCGCCACGGTGGCGTGGCCCAATTCCTCCAGGTACGTCAGGGCGGGGTAGACCATGCCGGGGCTGGGAATGTAGAAGCCCTTGGAACGCTCCTCCAACTCTTTGATAATCTCGTATCCATGGCGCCATTTTTCATCCAGGAGCTTCAGTATCAGAAGCTGCAAATCCGCCGACGCCAGCTTGCGCCCCGCGCCAAACCCCCGGCCCCCCAAGCCGCCTTCAATGAATCCCCGACCGAAATGGCCGAAACCCGGGTGCCGAT
>JAQGOD010000470.1 GCA_028293775.1 Gammaproteobacteria bacterium | reverse complement strand
GCCGGTCGGCGGCGGCATCCGCTCGCTCAACGTCGCCTTGCGACAGATGCTGGATCTCTATGTCTGCCTGCGTCCCGTGCGCTGGTTCAAGGGCGTACCTTCCCCCGTGAAGCATCCGGAGAAGGTCGACATGGTCATCTTCCGCGAGAATACCGAAGATATTTATGCGGGCATAGAATTCGAGCAAGGTTCCGCCGACGCTAAGAAATTTCTCGATTTGTTCAAGCAAAATTTTCCCAAGCAATACGCCAAGATCCGCTTTCCGGAGACTTCGGGCATCGGATTGAAACCCGCATCGAAGGAAGGTACCGAAAGGCTGTTCCGTGCGGCGGTGAAGTACGCCATCGACAACAAACGCAGAAGCGTGACCATCGTGCACAAGGGCAACATCATGAAATTCACCGAGGGTGCGTTTCGTGCATGGTCCTACCAGCTGGCCGAGAGGGAATTCCCGGCGCAGGTGTTTACCTGGGAACAATGGGAACGCATCAAGACCGACCAGGGCGAAAAGGAAGCCAATGCGCAAATGGAGGCAGCCCAGAAGGCCGGCAAAGTCATCTTCAAGGATGCAATCGCCGACATCACGCTGCAGCAAGTCCTCACCCGTCCGGATGAGTTTGATGTCGTGGCTACGATGAATTTGAATGGCGACTATTTATCGGACGCCTTGGCCGCGCAAGTCGGCGGCATCGGGATCGCCCCGGGCGGCAACATCAATTACATGACGGGACATGCAGTCTTTGAGGCCACGCATGGCACCGCACCGAAGTACGCGGATCTTGACAAGGTCAATCCCGGATCCGTCATTCTGTCCGGAGAAATGATGTTCAGGTACATGGGCTGGCTGGAAGCGGCGGACGCGATCATCGGCGCCATGGACAAGTCGATCGCGCAAAAAACGGTTACCTACGATTTCGCCCGGCTCATGCCCGGAGCGACCGAGGTCAAATGCAGCGAGTTCGGCGATATATTGATTAAAAACTTGTAGCGCTACGCCGCCACGGCGGGCGCTGCGTGCGATGCGGAACGCTGCTTCAAGATATCGAAGGCAGCGATTCGGTAGGCTTCGCTCATGGTGGGAAAATTAAATATCTGCTCGATGAAAAAGTCCGCGGTGGCGGCCGTCGCGATGGCCGCTTGGCCCAAGTGGACCAGTTCAGTCGCGCCCTCGCCCAACACCTGAACGCCGAGCACCCGTCCGCTGCTGCGATCGCATAGCAACGTCAGAAATCCGCTTGGTTCTCCCGCAATGTGCGCACGCGCCACTTCGCTGAAATCCGCTCGGCCGATGACAATGTCCATTTTTTTGGATGCTGCCTCGGTTTGCGAGACTCCGACGCAAGCGATCTCGGGAATGGTATAGACCCCACTGGGTACCAGGCTTGTGACGGCGGGCGGAGGCAAGCCCAATGCAGCCAGCGCGGCGCGCCGGCCCTGATCGGCAGCCGCGCAGGCAAGTGCCGGCGGACCGATGGCGTCGCCGGCGGCAAATACTCCCGGGATGTTGGTTTCAAAGGAATCGTTGACCTGCACCGTGCCTCGAGAGCTGATGTTCAATCCGAGCCGCTCCAATCCAATGCCGTCCAGATTGGCGACACGGCCAAATGCCGCCAGCACGAGATCCGACGTCAGGGTCGCGCCACCGCGCAGCTGCACCTCGACCTGGGAGAATCCGTCGAAGCGTGCGCCGATGACTTCCGAGCCGCCGCAGTATTCGCCGCCCATGGCACGAAACGCGGATAGAAATCCGGCGCGCAGCGGCGAATCCAAGAATCCCAAAGGCTCGGCGGGCTTGTCGAGCACGGTGACGGTGCAGCCGAGCGCCGCGAAAATTGACGCGTATTCGCAGGCGATCACGCCGCTGCCGAGCACCAGCATGGAGCGGGGTATGTACGGCAGACTCAAAATGGAGTCGCTGTCGACGACGTGTTCATGATCCACTTCGATGGCGGGCACATGCCGCGGCCGCGAACCGGTGGCGAGCACCACGCGCGGCGCCTTGAGCAGCCGGCGCGAACCATCCAAATGCTGAACCTCAATGCGATGAGCATCCAAGAAAACGGCTTTGCCTTTGATCAACTCGACGCCGTTGCGCGTCAGCTGTGCAAGCAGGTATCGGTCTTGCGCGGCGATCACGACGTCGACGCCGTGCAGCAGGGCAGACAACGGCGCATCGCCGCGCAACTCGACCGCAAGAGAGGTGGCGCTGCCTTGCATGCGACGATACCGAAGCGCCTGTTCGCGCAACGCCTTGCTGGGTATGGTGCCGGACAGCAGGCACGAGCCGCCGACCTGCGGCTCGCGCTCGACTACGCATGCGCGAAAGCCGGCCTTGGCCGCCTGTATCGCGGCTTTCTGACCCGCGGGACCGGAGCCTATGCAAATCAGGTCGAATTCAGCCGGCTGCACTACATGCCCGCCAAGCTGAGCACGTGATCGCGTTTTGAGAGCATCGCCCGCCGGTCTTCCGGAAACACGCCGAGTTGCTCGAACACCGCGTCCTCCATCACCACTGTTTCGTCCAGAAGCTGCGGATACATGGTGTGAGTGGCCAACAGATGCGCCGCGTGCACGGTGCCCGCAAGATCGCTGTGACTGGAATTTCGGTAGTCGCGCCAATCGCTCGCCGCCCCCTGAACATCCTCCGGCAAGCACCAATTGTTCATCAACAGACGCCCGAAGCGCGGCTCGAATTCGATCACGAGTTCGGAAAAGGTTTTCGCATCCATCACGGTGCGTTGCTGGATCTCGAAGCCGGAGAGTATCTTCAATGCCAGTGCCGCGCCGCTGCGATGCATGAGCGCAGCCAGGAAGGCACTCTCGACATGCTTGCGCCGCTCGCGTGCGATTTCCTTGGCCCAGAGGCCCGCCAACCACGCTTCACGCCACAATTCTTCGGATTCGGGTTGATGACCGGGCGCCGTGAACACCTCGCCGCGCAACATGACCGCCATTACAATGTTGCGGACTTCGGCCACGCCGAGCCACGACACCGCCTGCTGCAAGGACACGATGGGCGCGCGCGCGCGCAGGGCCGCTGAATTCGCCACACGCATGATCTCGCCGGCCAGGGCTGGGTCGGATTGAATGAGGCGCGCGAGCTGCGCGGCATCGGTCGCTTGTTGCGCGGTGAGTTGCGCGAG
>JAQGOD010000458.1 GCA_028293775.1 Gammaproteobacteria bacterium | reverse complement strand
TGCTGGACGCTGAGCTGATTTTGCTGGTCGCTCAATTGCGTCTCCTGAGCGAAGGCCACGGTGGTGTAGTCCACGGTGCCGGCCTGAAATTCCGCGAGTGCAATCTCTGTGCCGCGGATGGCGTCCGCTACCGCGACATCGAGCGCCTTGGACTGGTCGGCGAGAATTCGCAGCCCGGAGAGATCGTTCTCTACAGCCTGGAACGCGCTGAGCACGGTCTGGCGATAACTTGCGACCGATCCTTCATAAACGGCCTTGGCCGCCGCGACCACCGCACGGCGCTCGCCGAAATCGAAAATCGTCTCTGTGCCGGAAGCGCCGATGGACCAAACATGATTGGCAGCGTGCAGCAAACCGTCCAAGGGAGACTGCGAAAACCCAGCCGATGCCGACAGCGAGATTGACGGGTAATACGCCGCTACGGCGATGCCGATCGCGGCGTTCTGGGCAGCCATGGTTCGTTCGGCGGCGGCAATGTCCGGACGGCGCTGCAGCAAGGTCGATGGCATGCCAGCGGGTACCTCCGGTAACGTCGGCAGACCTACGCTGTGCGGAATATCGAGCTCCTCCGGATTCTTGCCGACCAGTACCGCGATGGCATGCGCAAATTGCGCGCGGGCGACGCCAAGTCCAATCAAGTTGGCTTGGGCGGTCTCCAAAGCGACACGCGCCGTAATGACTGCAGAAGGCGGGGCCGTGGCGATACCCGCGGTGCCCTGCTGCTCGGTGATCTGAAGCGCTTCGCGAAAGGCGTCGACTGTTTTCTCTTGCAAATCGATGTCGGCGTCGGCGAACCGTAACTCGATGACCGTGGTGGCGAGTAACGTTTGTTGGGATAACGTGGCGTTGACCAGGGTCCCTTCGTCAGCCTGCGCGATGGCGGCGTTTTCCTGAATGAGGCGGCGCACCTTGCCCCATAAATCAAGCGTCCAGCTGGCCGTGCCTTCGAAAGCGCCTGCGCTGATGACGGAGCTGTTCTGCCCGGAGCCGACGCTGATCCCTCCCCGCGACTTGGTTGCCGAAGCGGCGATGCCGATGATGGGGAACAACTGACTGTTCGCCACTTTTACCTCGGCCAGTGCTTGCTGGTAGGTGGCGTAGTTCAGGCGCACCGTCTGATTTGACGTCGCGACCATGGGCTCGAGCTGGTCGATCAAGGGATCGTGGAAGTCGGTCCACCAGTCGCCCTTGGGCTTAGCGTCCGCCGGCGCGGCCACCGTCCAGCCAGGCAGCTCCTTGTATTGGGCCGGCACGGGCACCGCCGGGCGGCGATACTCCTGTCCGACCAGGCAGCCACTGAGCAAACCGCCCAGCCCGAACATCAACCCGAGTTTAACCCTGAGTGACTTCACACTTCCGGACTCAAATCTTGCCGCCAAGGCGCGCCCGCACTCGACTTGCGCAACCTGACTCGTAAGCGGTCGAGATACAGGTAGATCACCGGGGTTGTGTACAAAGTAAAGACCTGGCTCAAGATCAAGCCACCCATCACTGTGATGCCGAGCGGTTGCCGCAACGATGCGCCCTGGCCGATGCCGATGGCCAGCGGGAGTGCGCCGAGCACGGCGGCTGCGGTGGTCATCATGATCGGCCGAAGACGCACCACCGCTGCATCGTGAATCGCCTCCTTCGCTTCGATGTGTCGCTCTCTCTGCGTGTGTATGGCGACATCGATCATCATGATCGCGTTCTTCTTGACGATGCCGATCAACAGGATGATGCCGATCAGCGCGATTACCGAAAATGGTGTGCCGAAAATCAGCAGGGCCAGGGTCGCGCCGATGCCGGCCGACGGCAGCGTGGATAGGATGGTCAGCGGATGAACGGTATTCTCGTAGAGGATGCCGAGCACGATGTAGACGGCCGCGAGCGCGGCGAGGATCAAGAACGGCATCGTCGCCATGGACTGCGCATAGACCTGTCCGGCGCCCGCAAAGCTGCCGCGGATCGCCGCGGGCATGCCGAGATCCCGCATCGCCGTGTTGATTGCCACGGTGGCCTGGCTCAAGGAGCCACTGGACGGCAGGTTGAATGAAATTGTTGCGGCGACAAGGCCGCTCTGGTGGTTGACCTGAGTGGCCGTGTGATTATTCTGGTGGGTGGCGATGGCCGGCAGCGGCACCATGGTTTCCGGGGCTGTGCTATCGGCACTGCCGGTGGAACTCCCGCCCCTGCTATTGGAGATGCTATTGGTGACGGCATTGGCTTCGGCGCTGGCGTTTTGCGCGTTGGTGCCGGCCACGGTCGAACTCGACGCCGTCGATGCCGCGGAATGCGGCGTAACCGCACTCACGGTGACACCCGGGGCTTGGGTTTGCTGGGTGCCACTGGGATTACCGGCCGCGGCACTGAGGTAGATGCGATTCAGCATCTGCGGATGCTGCCAATAGGCCGGCGCCACTTCCATCACCACGAAGTATTGGTTGAACGGGTTGAAAATTGTCGACACGGTGCGCTGGCCGAACGCATCGTAGAGGACGTTGTCAATTTGATTCGGCACGAAGCCGTAACGCATCGCTGTCGCGCGAGCGATACTGACATAGGTCTGCAGGCCGTTCTGCTGCAAATCGGAATTGACGTCTATCAGCTGACCGGTGTGCTTGCCGAGTTCGGTGACGAGCTTGGGGGCCCATTCATAGAGAGCGGCCGTATCATCGCTGGTCAGCGTGTACTGGTATTGGGCAGCCGACTGCCGCCCGCCGATGTGCAAGTCTTGAACCGCCTGCAGGAATAATCGCGCGCCAGATACTTGGTTGAGCTTGGGACGCAGGCGCTGGACCACCTGATCCGCGGTGAGGTGCCGCACCCCCAAGGGCTTCAGCGCGACAAACACGTTAGCAGTGTTGAGCGCACGGGTTCCGGTAAAGCCGATTACCGAGGCGACCGCCGGATCCTTTTGCACGATGTCCTGTAACTGTTGGAGTTTCCTTTCCATCGCTTGGAAGGAAATGCTCTGGTCCGCAATGATCTGGCCCATCAGCAGACCGTCGTCCTGTTGCGGAAAAAAAGTTGAAGGCACCTGCCGAAACAGAAAGAAATTGAGCGCGATGAGGGCGATCAGCACCAGCCCGGCAAGCAGCGCATGATCCAGTACCGCGGAGAGCGAGCGCGCGTAGGCAGCCTTGAAGCGCTCGAACTGTGCGTCGGCCCAGAGCGCCCACCTGGCGGTTGAGTGCAGGGCTGCGCCGCGTCGCAATAAGTACGCGCACATGGTCGGCGTGACGGTAAGCGAGATAAAGAGCGATATCAGGATCGAAATCGACAGCGTCACTGCGAATTCATGGAACAGCAGGCCGACTATGCCGGGCATCAGCAGAATCGGTATGAACACCGCGATGAGAGACAAGCTCATTGAAATCACGGTGAAGCTGACTTCGGCGCTGCCCCGCAGCGCCGCCTCGCGCGGGATCAAGCCCGCTTCGAGGTGCCGGACGGTGTTTTCCAACACCACCACGGCATCGTCGACGACGAAACCGGTAGCGATGGTCAACGCCATCAGAGAGAGGTTGTCGAGGCTGTAGCCGAGCAAGTACATCGGCCCGAAGGTCCCTAGGATGGACAAGGGCAAGACCACCGCCGGTATCAGCGTGGCGCGCGGAGATTGCAGGAACACGAACACCACGCCGATCACCAGCAGCACCGCTATACCTAACGTGCGCTCGGTGTCACCGACCGCCGCGGTTACCGATTGTGATCGGTCCAGTGCAATATCAACATCGATATTGGCCGGCAGGGTTGCCTCGACCGACGGCAGCACCTTCTTGATCTGGGCAACAGTCTTGATGATATTGGCACCTGGCAACGGAAAGACGACCACAGCCACTGTCGGTCGATCGTTATAAAGCCCTGCGTTGCGAATGTTCTCGTTGGAATCGATGACGTCGGCCACATCATGCAAGAGCACCGCGGCGCCGCTGCGATAGGCGATGACCAGATCGCGATAGTCCGCCGCCTTGGTTGCTTGGTCGTTGGAGATAAC
>JAQGOD010000431.1 GCA_028293775.1 Gammaproteobacteria bacterium | reverse complement strand
GGAAACCACCGTGCCAAAAACCTCGGTCGACTGAATGCGCACCGAACCGGTATTGGTCGCTACCCCGGTGGAATCGAGCATCACTGCGCCGGCCGCGGATAAGGAATAAAGACCGCGCGCCGTAATGTGCTGGCCGACGGAAATGGAGTTGTAATTCAAGGTCCCCAATGTGGAGACGCCGTCGGCGGTAACTTGCGTGCTTGGTCCTAGAGTCACTTGCGCATCCAGGGTTTGGTACTGGACGATTTGCGAGATATTCGCAAAGAGCGTCGCCCCGCGCAGCGTGAGCACATTCCCGTTGCGTGCGATCACATCGCCTTCCAATCCGTAGGTGTAGAAATCCTCCAGCGTGCTGCCGGCAATCACATAGACCGAATGGAATATGCCGGCATCAACCCCGGCAGCCGGCGTCGTCGTAGGCTCGAAGGTGGTAAACGCGGCGGTCATGGTGGAACCTGCCGAGGTTTGAGACAGCTGCGTCAGGCCGGACGTACCGACATAGGTAATTCCGCCGAGTGTATAAATGGTGTTCGCGTCGTTGAACATCGAGAGCGTGCCTATGCTATTCACCTCGTCGAAGAAGGGCCGCACGACAACGGTGTAGGTGCCGACGTTCACGCTCGAGTTGATCAAGGGGCCGCGCACGCGGATCAACTTGGTGTCCGAGGCGGTGGTAGCGAGCGACATGAACGGCTTGACGGTGACGGTGGGCGGGCTGGTTGTCAGGTCGATCCGGCTCGCGTTGAGCTCATAGGCGAAGGCAAGTCGAAGCGCATTGCTGGTGTTTAAAGTAGGCAGCAAGATCAGTTGATTTGCGGGATCGAAATTGACCGTGATTGCCATGGTGGTCGGGGTCGCGCCCGCGGCATCCTTCACGGTCGCATTCACCGGCACCCCGTTCTGCATGACGGAGATCTGTGCGCTGGTAAAGTCCAAGGTAACGATGGCGGAAGTATAGGTATCGACCGGCAGACTCGCGGTTGCCCACAGCTCGGACCAGCTGGTGAGCTTGGTCAAGTCGACGGTTTCGGGCACCGCGATTGCGGTCACTGCACCATTGACCTTGCCGTTGAGAACGACCGAGTCGACCGTGACCAGGTAGCTGGTGAATTGCCCCACATCATCGGCGGTGGTCAGGCTGGTCCAGGTGACGCCGAATCCGCTATTGAGGTTGTTGTGATGACAGCCGGCGGCAAGCAGTCCCACTGTGCACGCGCAGAGCCATGTGGCCAGCTTGCGGGCCGTATTCTTAAACGATGAATGCACTACAGGTTCCAATTTTAGGAGGGGACTTAAAGGTTCAAGGCTGCGTAGAATAAAGACTTTCGAGGCCTTGCGCGCAGCAAAGTTCCATTCGCTCGCCTTATGGGCCTACCGGGCGCGGCACTTGCTGGGTAATACAGTGGATATTGCCCCCGCCCAGCAAGACCTCACGAGTGGCGACCCCGACGATGATGCGGGTTGGGAATAAGCGCTTGAGCACACGCATGGCCGCCGCATCGCTGCGCTTGCCGTACAAGGGCATCACCACGCGCTTGTTGGCGATGTAGAAATTGACGTACGAGGCTGCCAAACGGTCACCGGCCCGGCGCGGATGGCTGCCCTCACTCTGATCGATGCCGGCCGCTTCCTCGGCCGTCATGAATAGGGGTTCCGGCTGCTGGATTTTGTGGACGTTCAAGCGACGGCCGCGCGCATCCTTGGCGTGGCGCAGACGCTGATAAGCGTCCTGGGAAATCTCGAACTGAGGATCTGAGCGATCGTCCGTCCAGGCCAGCAGCACATTCGATGGGCTGGTGAAGCAGGCCAATTCATCGATATGGCCGTCGGTTTCGTCTCGGTACACGCCTTTGTTGAGCCAAATCACCGTGCTGACCGACAGATAGCGGCGCAACTGTTCCTCGATGTCTTTGCGAGACAGCTGCGGATTGCGATTCGGATTGAGCAAACACTCTTCCGTGGTCAAGCACGTGCCTTGACCGTCCACATGAATCGCGCCGCCCTCCATGATCAACGAAGTGCGATATCGATCCGCACCTTCCAGTTCAATGACCTTTTGCGCAACTTCATCGTCGCGGTCCCACGGAAAGTACAGGCCCCCCTGAAGGCCTCCCCAAGCATTGAACGCCCAGTCGATGCCGCGCCGCCGCCCCTTGTTATCGATGACAAAAGTGGGGCCGCAATCCCTCATCCACGCATCGTTGCTGGTCATTTCCACGACGCGGATGTTCCGCGGCAAGCGCGCGCGCGCATTCGTGAATTGTGCGGCCGAGACGCCGACAGTCACGGGCTCGCCGTCGGCGATTGCTGCAGCGACTGCGGCGAATGCCGCCTGCGCGGGCTTGGCCCCGAGGCGCCAATTGTCCGATCGCTCAGGCCATAGCATCCAGCAGCCCGAGTGCCGTTCGAACTCCGCGGGCATGCGAAAGCCGTCCTTCGCGGGGGTTGAGATGAGGTTGCGCAATGCGAGTCTCCGGTCGCGCATGCTAGCATTGCGGCTGCATTTACAGGAGCAGCGGAATGTCAGAAGCCAAGCCGGTCCCCATGAACATCCCAGCCGGGGGCCAGAAAATCAGCATTTCCAACGGAAAATTGAACGTACCCGATCAACCCATCATTCCCTTCATCGAGGGCGACGGCACGGGTCGCGACATCTGGCGGGCAAGCGTGCGGGTGTTCGACGCGGCCGTACAAAAAGCCTACGGCGGCAAGCGCAAGATTCATTGGATGGAAATCTTTGCCGGCGAGAAGGCCAATAAAAACTACAACTCCTGGTTGCCCGAGGAGACGGTCGCCGCATGCAGGGAATACTTGATCTCCATCAAAGGCCCGCTTACGACGCCGGTTGGCGGCGGAATCCGGTCTTTGAATGTGGCTTTGCGCCAGCTGCTCGATCTTTACGTGTGCCTACGGCCGGTGCGCTGGTTCAAGGGCGTGCCCTCTCCGGTCTAGACGCCTGTGAAA
>JAQGOD010000429.1 GCA_028293775.1 Gammaproteobacteria bacterium | reverse complement strand
AACCCTATCGGGCGAACACCTATTCCGGCCGCTCGGAAATCCGCTGAAGCTCCAGGTATCGACCTTCACGACGCAAATGCCCCAAGGTTTCGGACTGGTGCAGCGCTCGCGGCAACAAAGGGACTTTCAGGATTTCGACATGCAGTACGAAAGGCGGCCCAGCGCCTGGATCACGCCCAAAGGTGACTGGGGCGCCGGCGGTGTGGAACTGGTGGAAATTCCCTCGGAGCGCGAGACCAACGACAACATCGTCGCATTCTGGCGTCCGGCGCAGTCCTTCACGCCGGCACATCCGGCGCAGTACGCCTATAGGCTAACCTGGTGCGATGAACCGCCGTTCCCCACGGGTCTGGGTAAAGTCGTGGCCACTCGCTCCGGTGCCAGCATCGACCGCAAGCGCCGTGTATTTCTCGTGGATATCGTGGGTGCCGGTGAGAAACTCGATGGATTGCGCCTTGACCTCGGCGCTTCGGCGGGCGGGATCTCCAATGCCAGCCTCATCTCCAATCGCGAGCTGCATGGCCTTCGCGCCAGCTTTGAAATCGATCCGAAAGACGCGAACTTGATCGAAATGCGATTGCGGATCATGCGCGGCGATACGCCCGTCAGCGAAACCTGGCTGTATCGATGGACCTCCAGCTAACCCCCGCCGCTGCTGTGGAAAGCCGTACGCCGCCGGGGGGCATGCCGCCCGAAGCGCCGATGTTCATGCCCGCGCAGGATCTGCGCTACAAGCCCTGGCGCGAGGGGTGGCAGCTCATCTCGGCCGCGGTGCTCTATGCACGCTTCATTCTCATCAGCGTCACCATCGGCGTGACCACCTATGGCGTGTATCAAATGCTGCAAGTGGTGCGCTTCGCCAGCATGACTTTCTTGCAAGGCACGATGATTTTTTTCTTCGCGATCTCCTTGGGCTGGATAGCCTTCGCGGCAGGCTCGGTGCTGGCAGGCGCCTCGAAGCACCGCGACCCGACTCCTTCGGATAAGTCTGCGGCTGACGCTTCGCTCACCGCGCTGGTCATGCCCATCTACAATGAAGACCCGACCCGCACCGCGGCAGGTCTGCAGGCCATGGGCGAAGCACTCCGGCAGATCGATGCCCACCGCGGCTTTGAAATCGTGATCTTGTCCGACTCCACGAATGCCGATTCATGGATTCGCGAAACCCTGGCCGTGGCCAGATTGCGTGCCTCGTTGCGCCCCGTCATGCCGGTTTGGTATCGGCGGCGCTGGCTCAACGTCGCCCGCAAATCCGGCAATGTCGAGGACTTCGTCATGCGTTGGGGCGGCCGCTACGATCACATGATCGTGCTCGATGCGGACAGCCTGATCGATGCGTCGACTCTGCAGCGGCTCGTGCTCGTCATGCGGGCGGATCCGAAACTGGGAATTCTGCAAACGGCGCCGCAGCTCATCGGGGCGAGAACTTTCTTTGCCCGCCTGCAGCAGTTCGCATCCTGCGTCTACGGCCCGGTGATCACGCGCGGGCTGGCGGCTTGGTCCGGTGACAGCGGCAATTACTGGGGACACAACGCCATCATCCGCGTGTCCGCCTTCGCGCAATACTGCGGCCTGCCCAAGCTCAAGGGGCGTAAACCGTTCGGCGGCTTCGTTCTGTCGCACGATTTTGTCGAAGCTGCTCTGATGCGCCGTGGCGGCTGGAAAGTTCGTCTGACCGCCGAGTATGGCGGCTCGTGGGAAGAATCCCCGCCGACTTTGATCGATGTCGCCATACGCGACCGCCGTTGGGCGCAAGGCAATTTGCAGCACATGAAAGTCATCGGCAGCGCGGGCCTCCGGTTCATCAGCCGCATGCACTTGGGCGTCGGCATCATGAGTTATTTGTCCTCCCCGCTCTGGCTGGTGATGATCGGCATCGGCTTTGCGCTTGCGATTCAATCGCGCCTGATTCGTCCCGAATATTTCAGCCATGATTTTCAATTGTTCCCCACGTGGCCGCGATTCGATGTAGCCCTTATGATGGCGCTGTTCTGGTTCAGCATGGTGGTGCTATTGATCCCCAAGATGATCGGCTTGGTTCGTGCGCTGTTGTCTAAGCGTATTCGGCGCGGCGCCGGCGGCATCATCGGGGTTGCCGCGAGCTTTCTCGTGGAAACCATCCTCTCAGCGCTCTACGCCCCTATACTCATGATCGTGCAGTCCCGCCACGTCTTGGAGGTTTTCATGGGGCGCGACTCGGGGTGGAAGCCGCAGCAGCGCGACTCAGTCGGCACCTCGTGGACGGATGCCTGGCGCTTTCATCGGCGGCACATGGCCTTGAGCTTGGTCACCGCCGTCATCGTCTATTTCATCTACCCTCCTCTGCTCGCCTGGGTATCACCGGCGCTCCTCGGGCTTTTTCTGGCGGTGCCCTTATCGCGATTCAGCGGCAGCGAGAGCTTGGGCAAGTTCTTATCGCGCTTCGCGCTGCTGCGAACCCCCGAAGAACTCGACATCCCGGCACTGGTTCAGCGACGCGAGGAGCTGACACGAACCGGCGAGGCGCTGCCCAGCGATGGCTTGCGCTATTTGGCCCGCGATCGCGAGGCACGCGTTGCCCATATCAATGACAATTTGCCGCGTCCCGCCGACCCCCGGGGACAGCCGGATCCGCATGCCTTCACGGCGGAACAAAAACTGGCGGATGCAAAGTCCTTGGACGAGGCGTTGCGTTGGCTGACGCCGATAGAACGTGTCGAGGTAGCGGGCGTGGCACGCTTTCTCAATCAGCTCGCATTGCTTCCTGACTCCGCCCAACCCTCATTCTCGATTTAGGATTGCAAACCCATGGTTCGTCGACGTGAAATTTTGAAAACGGCGGTGGTACTGGCCGCCGGGCAACTGTCCTACGCCAAGCTGGCTGCCGCGGCAGCACCGGCAGCCCCGGCCTCCGGCACGGGACCCGCGAAGCCTTTCGACTTCGCCTGGCTCAAGGGCCAGGCGCGCTTTCTCGCCAGCGGCCCATATCAGGCATCCAAAGACATCTTGCCCTCGACCATGGCCACGCTGAGCTACGATCAATACCAATCCTTAAGATTTCGCACCGAACACGCGCTGTGGGGCGATGCGGGACTGATGTTCCGCTTGCAATTCTTCCCCGTCGGCCGCGGCTTCTCGCAGGCGGTGCACATGCACGAGATCAGCGATGGCCAGGCACGCGAGATCGTTTACGACCCGTCGCTGTTCGAATTCGACAAGGCCGGCATCGATCCCAGCGTCATGCGCGATCGCCCCGGCTTCGCGGGGTTTCGCGTGCAGTTCGTGACCGATTGGAAGGCTGATGTCACCGCTTTTTTAGGGGCTGCGTACTTCCGCGCCGTCGGCGGCGACACGCGTCAGTATGGATTGTCAAGCCGCGCATTGGCGGTCGACACCGCCTATCCTCGGCCTGAGGAATTTCCCCACTTCACCTCATTTTGGTTCGAACGGCCTGCGAAAGGCCAGAGCACCTTGACGCTGTATGCACTCATGGACTCACCGAGCATTGCCGGTGCACTGCGCTTCCAAATTGCTCCAGGCGGCACGCTGCTGATGGACATCGACTCGGCGCTGTATCCGCGCAAGCCCATCGATCGCTTGGGCATCGCACCGCTCACCAGCATGTTTTTCTATGGCGAGAACGACCGCCGCGGCGCCAATGATTGGCGCCCGGAGATCCACGATTCCGATGGCCTCTCCATGTGGACCGGCGCCGGCGAGTGGATCTGGCGGCCGCTGATGAACCCTGCGCAAAATCGTTTGAACTCGTTCTTCGATGAAAACCCGCGCGGCTTCGGTTTACTGCAGCGGGATCGCAATTGGGATCACTACCAGGATGACGGCGTGTACTACGACCGGCGCCCGAGCCTTTGGGTCGAGCCCAAGCCGAGCGTTCATGGCGGCTGGGGCAAAGGCGCCGTGCAATTATTTGAGATCCCGACGATCGACGAAACTTTCGACAATATCGTGGCGTTTTGGAATCCGGCCGACAAACCCAAGGGCGGCGACGAAATGCTCTACAGCTACCGGCTCTACTGGGGCACCCGCATGCCCTATGAGTCGCCCCTGGCGCAAACCATCGCCACTCGAACCGGCATCGGCGGCGGTGTCGGTCAAAAGCGCCAATACTTCTCGTGGCATTTCACAGTCGATTTCTGCGGCGGTGAACTCGGTGCACTCTCGAAGAGCGCCAACGTCGAGGCCGTCATCAACACCTCGAAGGGCACCTACGAGCGTGTCACGGTGCACTATGTCGAGGAGTTTAAAGGTTATCGGGCATATTTCGACGTGCGGCCGCCGGAAGACAGCAACGAGGCAATCGATTTACGCCTCTACTTGCGCATCGATGGCAGACCCCTGACCGAAACTTGGATCTATCAGTGGGTGCCGCCTCCCGTGAAGGAGCGCAAGGCGGCGCTGAGCTAACGCGCGCGCCGGATCAGCCCGCCGCGCCGAGGGCCACCACATGTTCGCGGCCGGACACGACGACGCCGCCCGGTTTCTCGACGGTCACGGCAAAGGCTGCGGGTTTGTGCACCATGAGTTCC
>JAQGOD010000385.1 GCA_028293775.1 Gammaproteobacteria bacterium | reverse complement strand
TGCTCGAATGGTACGATTTCGCGGTCTATGCCTTTCTGGCCGCGGTCATTGCTAAGACCATGTTTCCCGCGGGCGATCCCACGGCCTCCTTGCTGCTGGCAGTGGGCGCATTCGGGGTCGGGTTCCTGACGAGACCGCTCGGCGCCGTAGTATTCGGTGTGCTGGCCGACCGCAAAGGCCGCAAGTTCGCGTTGCTGCTGACTTTCGGCTTGATGGGTGGTGCGACGTTGGCTATTGGTCTCATTCCGCCCTTCGTCACCATCGGGGCGGCCGCGCCGCTGCTCGTGGTGCTGGCGCGGCTCCTGCAAGGCCTCGCTGCGGGAGGTGCCGTCGGCGGCGCGACCGCGATGTTGACTGAGCATGCGCCGCCCGGACGCGTCGGGTATTTTGCAAGCTGGCAGGCAGCGAGCCAGGCAGGCGCGTTGTTGTTAGGAGCCTTGGCTGCCGCCACCGTCTCGGCGATCGTCTCGCCCGAGCAATTGAATGATTGGGGCTGGCGCGTGCCATTCTTCGCGAGTGCAGTGATCCTTCCAATCGTACTGTACATCCGCAGGCGCATCGACGATCCGGAAGTGTTCGTGCACCAACCGCGCGCCGCTTCATCGCCCTTGCGGCTTCTGTGGCGGACCCACCGCAGCGCCGTTGCGCGAGGATTCGGCATCACCATCATCTGGACGGTCTCCATATATTTCTTTTTTGTCTACGTGCCCCTGTACGCTAACAAAGTGCTCAACATTCCCATGAGCACCACTCTTTTCAGCAACAGCCTTGCTCTCGCGTTCATGCTGGTCGTCTCACCCATCGCCGGCCACCTATCGGACCGCATAGGGCGGTACAGTCTGATGATTGCCGCGGCACTCGCCATCGTGCTGCTGATCCTGCCTGGCTTCGGTTTCCTGTTGAGTCATCCGCATGCAGGGGCTCTGGCGACGTTTCAGCTCGCATCAGCCATACTCGCGGCACTGTTCATCGGTCCGGCGCCTGCCGCGATAGCCGAACTATTTCCGGTCGGCGTTCGTTCTTCGGGAATGGGCATTGCCTATAATTTTTCAGTCACCCTGTTCGGCGGCTTCGCGCCGACCATTGCCACCGCCTTGGTCGTGCGCACGGGAAATCCGCTGTCGCCGGCCTGGTATGTGATGCTCTGCTGCGGTTTGAGCCTGGCGGCCCTTGCGATCACGCTCCGAACCAGTTCACGCGATCCTTTGTGAATCGCTCGCGCAGAAACTTCAGCAATATCTTGATGCGGTGAGATTTGTTGGGTATCGGACGTGAGACCAACCAGAGGTTCAGCGAACAGCCCGTCGGTATTGGCAATGCGATTAAGTCGGGGGCCGCCCGTTTGTAAAAATTCGGCAGCAGGCCAATGCCCATTCCGTTTCGAATGGCTGCCAAATAAACGGATGCGGAGTCCGCACGCAATTGTATTCGGTGGACAGGGGTCACTTCCTTGGTCCACCAGGCGAGATCGGCGCAGACTTGGTATGGCACGTAGTCCACAAAGTGGTGCTGGCCGAGTTCTTCGAGCTTTCGCGGGCGGCCGAATTCCCCTTCATAGGACTTCGACATGAAGAGAGAGTGTTCTACTTTTACGATCTTGGAGGCGACGAGGCGCGGATTCTTCGGCCGCTCGATGAATACCGCGAGGTCGGCCTCGAGCGAAAAGAGATCGAGTCCCTCACGATCGGTCACGAGGTCGATGTTCACTCCGGAATTCTCGCGGCAGAAATCCGCGAGGACTTGCACCAACCAAAGATGGCTGAGGCCTTCGGTGGCGAAGATGCGCACGGTGCCCGATAGACGCGAATCGAAAGCGAGCAGGCTGGATTCGATGTCGTTGGCCGCCTCTTCCATGAGCATCGCTTTGTTGTAGAGAATCTTGCCCGCAGCCGTCAGTTGCATACCGGTCGCGTGTCGCTCAAAGATCTTAGTGCCAAGATAGGCCTCGAAGCGTGCGACGCGCCGCCCGACCGTCGATTGATTGGTTTCCAATGCGGCGGCGGCGGCGTGAAAGCTGCCGAGCTTTGCGGTGGCGATGACGTATTGGAGGTCGCTCCAGTTGTTGAGACGGGATTTCGCTCGCACCAAACTCTCAGTCGGTTTCGGCGCCATGGCCTAGTTGCGCATCTTTGCGTGGGCACTGCGATGTACTGCAGGCCCTGTGCGGATTCGTCGGAGACGCGTCATTGCGCATGCTATAGCACGGTTCGGAGCAGCGGGAAAGCCTGGATTCATCGTAGCGGTTGTTAGCCATGTTGGGATTGTCGAGCAACACGCGCGAGCGCGATTTCTTTCCGGAAATTTGTTGCAATCATATTTCAGGACGCGCGTGTCCATTACACGAGCAGTAAAATCAAAATGTTTTTTTTCGCCATGATGTCGCGGTGAAGGTACAAGCGCCCTCGCCGAATGGTAATTCCGGTTTGTCTGCTTCCACGCACCACTGTGAATGCGCTGGATCGATCGCTCTGCCGTTTTCGCGGGGAAAAACGTTCTGCGAAGTGACTTGTCGCTCTGAGGCGACGTTGTGTTACCGCTGAGGGAGTTCCGACCTCCAAGTCAGATTGGAGCGTCCGTTGGCGTCTCGCAACGAGTCAGCCCGTCGAGCCAGATCAGCCGGCAGCGTGGGGGCGGAAACATTCGCGCTCACGCTCGGTCCACTCCGGGAATGGACACAACACAGAAATCCGCGTTGCAGATCAGTGTATTCATCGTCAGCGATGTGCGGGTGCACCGGGAGGGATTGGCAGCGCTGCTGCGTGATTGTCCTTCGATCAAGGTAATGGGTGCCCACAATTTGCGAGATTCCCAGCAGGCGCTGCACTCGACCGCGGTCGACGGCGCTTTGATTGATGGCGCATTGCCGTCGAGTCGGACACCATTGGGGCGCTGCGAAAAACGTGCGCACCCGTGCGGATCGCACGACGCTTGGGAGTGCAGCCGTGCACCGCGAAAAACCATGTCAGAAACATCTTGCAAAAACTCAAGGTACATCGGCGCGGCGAGGCGGTTGCCAAGCTGAATGGCTTGCTCGGGGGGCGTTTTCCCGCCGGCTAGCCTCACGGTCCTACAACCACAGTCCCGCGGCCCGTAACTGCAAGATCGCATTCATCGGGTTACTCAAGGCCGAGGCCGGATAGCCGAAAGGGCTTGAAGCGAGCTAAAAGTGGCGCCCGCTCCGATCCCGCCATACACCTGTTGGCTCGTCGGCAGAAAGGCCGGGACCTGCTCCAAATCGGGAAACCCAGCGCCCACCCGGTCTGGGCCAACCTGCACATACGGCATCGCTGCGGCACGCAGAAGTTCGCTCAAGATCGAAACCCGCTCCTCGGCGCGCGCCCGGTACGTAGCGCTTTGCAACGTAGGATGGTGAGCCAGCAAAGCCCTGAAAACCCGGTGACATGTGCGGCAGCCGTTGAGCTGCCGTCCCAAGCTGCGTAACCGCCGCCGGGAACGGTCGAGATGACGGCGACTCCGGGCGCGCATACGTCCACTTCTGGACCCCAACAGCTAAAATTAGTCGCATATAGCCCAGAGAAACCGATCAGTTGCGGCAGCGCCCTGCGAGCATGAGTGCAGGGCGAGTCCTACGCCCGAAGGAGGCGGTGTGTGCGAATCAAATCGTGATTGGCAGACTCCAATGTTAGGAGTCCGCAAGACGATGGCGCAAAAGGGAGGCACAGGTATGCAGGGGATTGAGGATGCTTGCGCCGCGGGTGCGGGGACACGGTCGTCCAAACAGCATCCAGCGCTCAGGCAACAATGAAGTTGTCCGAAGCTGGCCGAATCGTTGCACTGCTGGCAATGATATCGGTGATGGCCAATTCAGCATCGGCGGCCAAATTGACCGACAAGGAGCACACGCGCATCGAGGAGCCGCGTCCCGCGAATTTGCCGAGCGACGAAGTGATGGAGGCGGAAGGCGCAATCATCGGCAATATCGAGTTCGATGTTCGCAATATTTTCGATGAAAACGATTCCCGCGAGCGTTCTGCGCTATTTCGATTGGCAAATCGCTTGCACGTCCGGAGCCGCCGCTCGACCATCAAGGCACAAATTCTGTTTGCGAGCGGCGAGAAATACCGCGCGCGTAAGCTGGCCGAAACTGAGCGGGTGCTGCGCCGACAGCACTACATATACGATGCTCGGGTGGTGCCCGTACGCTATGCCGACGGCAAGGTCGATATCAAGGTCATTACCAAAGATGTCTGGACGCTCAGTCCCGGTATTTCATTTGGCCGGGCCGGCGGGACAAATGCCACTAATTTCAATTTACAGGACAGTAATTTCCTGGGGATCGGAAAGACGGTGCAGATTTCGCGCTCAAGCAGCGTCGACCGTACCAGCGACTCGGTCGCCTGGGTCGATCCTAACGTGTTGGGATCGCGATGGGTCTCGGCGCTCGAGTATGATCACTCCAGCGACGGGGGTTTGCGCAAACTCGAGATCGTCCAACCGTTTTACTCGCTCGACGCGCCATGGACGGCAAAGCTTAATGCGGTTAATTTTGACCGCACGATCTCTCGATATAATTTAGGACAGATCGTCGACCAATTTCACGACGACCAAACTTCTTACGAATTGAGCGGCGGACTATCCACCGGG
>JAQGOD010000139.1 GCA_028293775.1 Gammaproteobacteria bacterium | reverse complement strand
GATGCCAGCACCGCGGGCATGTTGGATCTCGTGGCCGCCCTTAAGTGGGTGCGTGAGAACATCGAGAACTTCGGTGGAGATCCTGACTGCGTCACGATCTTTGGACAGTCCGGCGGCGGCTGGAAGGTGAGCACGCTGTTGGCGATGCCGGCGGCACAAGGTTTATTTCACAAGGCTGCGATTCAGAGCGGATCACTCGTGTCGCATATGCCCCGGGAAGCAGCGGCGCAGGTCTCGCAGGCTTTCATCGGACAGCTTGGCCTGACACCGGCGACTCTCGATCGAATTAAAGACTTGCCGTGGACGCAAATTCTGGCGGCGCAAACAGCCATTGGCGCGCCTGCGTTCGCGCCCGTCGTCGACGGCACGCACATTCCCGCGCATCCTTTGGAAAATCAAGTCGCATCGATGTCCGACCAC
Organism: Gammaproteobacteria bacterium; assembly: GCA_028293775.1. The sequence continues at coordinate 6,815 of JAQGOD010000139.1, read as the reverse complement.
GTGCCGCTGATCATTTCTACGACATTGGATGACGCCGGCCTGTTCTTTGATCGATTTGCCATGACGGAACAGGAGCTCACCGATACCTTGTCGGCGAGCTATGGCGCCAAAACGGCGTTGCTGGAAAAGACCTACCGCGAGCACTTCCCGACCAAGTCGCCCTATCTCTTGCATGCGCAAATGATTACCGATGCCGGTTTTCGCCGATTCGCGCATGCGCAGGCCGAGGCAAAGGCGGCGCGTCAGCGCGCCGCTGTCTACACCTATCTGTGGGAATGGAATTGCCCGGCGTTCGACGGAAAGTTCGGCGCCGCGCATGCCATGGATGTCGCCGCGTCGATGCACAACGAGCGTGATGCCATCTTGGGCAGCGGCGCAACCGATGCGCGTCGCATGTGCGACGCCCTGGCGTCGGCATTTCTGGCGTTCGCCAAGACCGGTGATCCGAACAATTCGCAGATTCCTCAGTGGCCGCCCTTCGATGCTTTGCAACGTTCGACGCAGGTGTTCGACCGCAACACCCGGATCGAGCGCGACCCTCATGGAGCGCTGCGCAAGTTCTGGTTAGGAATGCCGCCAGCCGTCAGCGTCTTGGGCTAAAGCCGTGCCGGACATTCAGACGTGACGACGGAACTGCGCGGCAAATCGGTGTTGATCACCGGCGCGGACCGCGGCATTGGTAAAAGCATAGCCCTCGCCTTCGCAAAGGCCGGCGCCCGCGTCGCGGCGCATGGACTCATCGAGCCCGCCGAAGCAGTTCAATTGCTTGCGGAGTTTCAGGCCGCGGGAACCACCCATGTCAGTTACTTTGGCGGGGATTTGCGCGACGTGAATCAAATCGACGCCTTGATGGCACGGGTGTTCGCGTGGGGCCACCTCGATATCCTCGTGAACAACGCCGGTATTCAACACACCGCGCCGATCGCCGCGATCACCCCAGAGGTGTGGGCGGACATTCTCGCGGTCAATCTGTCGGCGGCGTTTCACACCATGCGCCATGCCCTGCCGCGGATGGCCGAAGCCAACTACGGGCGCGTGATCAACATCGCCTCCGTGCATGGTCTGGTGGCCTCCGTCAGTAAGGCGCCGTATGTCGCGGCCAAATTCGGACTCGTCGGCCTGTCGAAAGTCGCGGCCCTCGAATATGCCGACATCGGCAGCGCGGAAAGCGGCGGCGTTACCATCAATTGCATCTGTCCCGGGTGGGTGGACACCGCACTCGTGGCGCCCCAGATTGCTGAGCGCCGTGAAGAGTTGGGCGTGTCCACCCAAGCAGCAATCGACGCGATGCTGGCTGAAAAGCAGCCTTCGCACCGGCTCTCCTCCCCTGCGGAAATTGCCCGATTGGCGGTCTGGCTTTGCGCCCCCGACGCGCACAACATCACGGGCACGGCCATTCCGGTCGACGGCGGTTGGACGGCGCAGTAGCTCGATGCCTTCATCCCGCATTCCGATCGACGCCAAGCTCGTGCAGGATCGCGACGCGTAGTTCCTGCACTTCGGGACTGGTCAGCTTGCGCGGATGCGGCAGATCCACCTTGAACATCGCTTGAATTCTCGTGGGCCTCGGCGACAGCACCATGATCCGATCAGCCAGGTGAATGGCCTCCTCCACGTCATGGGTGATCAACATGACCGTATGGCGCTCCTCCTCCAGGATGCGCAGCAGTTCATTGCGCATGCGCAGGTTCGTCAAGGCATCCAGCGCCGAGAACGGCTCGTCCATGTATAGAATCTCGGGCTTCACGGCGAACGCGCGTGCCAGTTCGGCGCGTTTGAGCATCCCACCCGAGAGCTCGTGCGGGTAGCTGCCCTCAAAGCCCTTCAATCCCACCATGGCTGCGTAATGATCGGCCACCCCCTTCTTGTCGGCCTGCGGATGATCATTCAGTCCGAACATCAGATTCTGCTGCACGGTAAGCCAGGGGAAGACCGAACCCTGCTGCGAAATAAGAATGCCCTTGGCATTGGGTTTGGTGCGCGGCACGCCATCGATGAGAATCGAACCGGCATCCGGTTGCAGGAACCCCGCGACCATGTTCATCAACGTAGTCTTTCCACATCCGGACGGACCGACGATGGCAACGAACTCACCGTCCCCGACGGTGAGGCTGACGTCTTCGACGACCTGTAGGCCTGCACCGTTTGACGCGAATCCCTTGCGGATGCCGTTCACCTCGATCTTAGTGTGCATAGCGCCACCTGACCGATTTCAGCCCCTCGAGCAGTCGCATTACGCCATCCAGCAACAATCCAATCAACCCGATGATGATCATTCCGGCGATCACGAGATCGTAGCGATTGCCGGCGTTGCGGGAATCGATGATGAGATATCCAAGTCCCGAGCGCAGCGCAATCATTTCCGCGGCGACCACCACCAGCCACGCCACACCTAGTCCGATGCGCATGCCGACGATGATCTGCGGCAACACTGCGGGGATCACGACGTGACGAAACAGCGTGTAGCGCGAGACGCCGAAATTCTCTGCGGCACGCAAATAGCGGCGCTCGATGGTGTGTACCCCTGCGGTGGTTTGCACAATCATTGGAAATACCGACGAAATAAAGATGAGATAGATCGGCGAGGCGTTGCCGACGCCGAACCACAGAATGGCAATGGGAATCCACGCGATCGGTGAAATGGGCCGCAATATCTGAAACAGCGGATTGAGCGTGGCGTAGGCGCCCTTGACCCAACCCAGCCACAGGCCCAACGGCACGGCGACCAGCACCGCGAGAGAGAACCCAACGCCGACACGCATCAACGAAGCACCGATGTGCGTGAACAGGGTGCCATCCTTGATGAGCTCGGCGATGCCCGTCACCACTTGCCAGGGTGTGGGGAAAATAACGCTGCGGGTCTCGACGACGATCAGCCACCACGCAGCCAGCAATACTGCGATGACGGCCATCGCCGGCAGGCTCCCTTTTATTTTGTTCATTTACGCAACGACTCTGAAAATTCTTCGTGTTCTCCACACAAGCCGCCGCCAAGGCGTGTCCGGTTGCTCATCAACGACCACGGTCATTTGTCCGCTCGCATGTGCCGTGCAGGCAAATTGATAGCTACTGGCCACTTCGAACGGCAAGCGGAAGCTTTGGCCCGGCATCATCAAGGTCGGACCGAATATCTGCGGAACATCATCCCGATTCTTCAGCAGCAATACGTCTCTGATGCCAAGTGTCAGAAATACGCGGGACGGTAGAATCTCTACCTTGTTCCCCGCCATGCGCTGGGCCCAGGTGCCCTTGGGAATTTCGAACGTTTCTTCCCGCGAAGCAAAGGTGACGGGGGTGAACGCCGCCCATGCTACGCCGCTCAGCATGACCACGGCGACGAGAATCAAGCTTCCGCGCTGGAGAAACGGGCGCACGCTACTCACGCTCAATTCAGCAACATGGAAATGTCGTGTACGTAGTCATCTGCCTTGTGCCCGAAGGGCATCAACGCCCGCAGCTTGCCTTCACGAGTGATGAGATAGATGAAAGACGAATGCGCGACGGCGTAGTTGCTCCCGCTGCCGAGCTTCTGGGCCGAGACGCCGTAGCTTAAACGCACCGCTGCCATTTGCGCGGCGGTGCCCGTGCCGCCCACGAAGGTCGGGTCGAAGGCAGCCAGGTATTCCTTGAGCCGTTCCGCGCTGTCGCGCTCGGGATCAACGGTGAGATAGATGACCTGCACCTGCGATCCCAGCGCTCCTAGTTTGCGATGCGCCATGGCGAGCACTGCAAGCGTGGCCGGACACACATTGGGACAATTGGTGTAGCCAAAGCCCAGAACTACGACCTTGCCGCGATAGTGGCTGAGAGTGAGCGCCGCACCGTCAGATCCGCGAATGGAAAAATCCGGCGCCTCGCGTGCCGGATTGAAAACTCCGGCCTTGAGCGCATCGGCGTCGCCGGCTCGCGCAGTCACGGACAACAGCATGCAAGCCCAGAGCATTGGGCGGGCCGCGTATGTCACGACGACTCACAAGGAGATGACAGCGGCGCGTGCGTTTTTCGCAAAGGTCTCATCCACGTAGGTCTCGTATGCGATGGGGTGTTTGATCGTGCCCGCAGCCATCGACAGCTGCATGAGGTCTTCGAACTCGGCGCGGATCATGCGCAAATCGCCGTAGGTCACCCGGTCCGTGGGATTCTCCATCACGAACTGAATGATTTTTGGATCTTGATTGAAAAACGCTCGACCCGCGGCAATGGTAACGGCTTTGTTGCGGTTCTCCTGCTGCTGGTCGAGCCATACACCGGCACCCAGCACTTGATTGACGAGGTCCTGAACCATGGCCGGATTTTCCTGGATCAACTCCTCACGCACGGTCAGCACGCAGCAGATGTAGTTGCGCCACTCGTCCCGCGTCATGCGCAGCGGCCGCGCGTAACCGGCTTGCTGAGCGGCCGCCCCGAAGGGTTCGCCCGTACAATAGGCGTCGACGGCGTTCGCATAAAGCGCGGCCGGCATATCGGGTGGCGCCATCTCCACGATTTGAATGTCGCTCGGCGTCATATTCTCCCGGGCCAGCATCTTTCTTAAAAAGAGAAAGTCCACCGCGAAGCGGCTGGGAATCGCGATTCGCTTACCCGTCAGCTGCTTGAAGGTGAGGTACGGCGAATCGGTCCTGACCATGATGACGGCACCGGAGCGATGTCCGAGCGAGACGATTTTTACCGGTACTTTTTTGTCCGCCAAATCCATGACCAGCGGCGCGAGCATGTACGCCGCCTGAATGCGGCCCGCCATCAAGGATTCCTTGACCTCGGGCCAGCCGCTGTACTTGCTGTACTGGAATTCGAAACGCGGCTGGCCGGCAGGGAGGGCCGTATTGCTTCGGGCCTTGGAGACACAGGCCACGGGAAGCGTGAGATTGCAGGTTACCGGCAGTCCGCCCACCACCAAGGGCGCACCGTGGGTATTTCCATTCGATCCCTGTCCGCAGGAAAGTGCTCCTAAGGGCAAAGCGGCCGCCATGAGCCCTTGCACTACTTGTCTGCGGTTTAAGGCGTACTCATCCACGGCGTATCGTCGGTTGCGAAGACGCAACATCATAGGCAGCGCACCCCCCAGAGAACAATCGCGTCCCGATAGATTTTCGCTATCGCATTGCCGGTCGCTCGCTCGCGGGCCCGGGGAACAGGCACGCTAGCCGATCTGCGCTCGCAGGAATTCCTCGTGAGTCGGCAAGTGAGCCACCATGCCGGCGATGGCCGCCTTGGCGGTGATCAACGAGGCCGCGATCTCCGCGTAATCCATGCTCTCCACGCGCCGGGAGTACACGCTCGGCCTGATGCCCATGCCTTCGAATACGGACTGCCAGCTGGAGCCCCGAAATAACTCATCGACCCCTTCGCGCAGCGCACCGTGGCCTTTGAACAGTTCGATTCGCTCCTGCAACGAATCGGGCAGCTTGATGTTCTTGCACCATTGCCAGAAGGGCGAATCGTCTCGGACCGTGGCGCTGTAATGCAGAACAATGAAATCACGAATTTCCTCGTAGTCCGACACCATGCGACGGTTGTATTCCCGAATCAGCGCGGAGTCGCAGTTGCAGTCCGGAAAGTAGCGCAGGAAAAAATCCATCCCACGAGCAATCATATGTATGGATGTCGCCTCCAACGGTTCGACAAACCCGGAGGCAAGGCCGACCGACAGGCAATTGTGTTTCCACAATTCTCTGCGGTGCCCGGTGGTAAACGGGACGACCCGCGGATCATCGAGGGCAGCTCCTCCCAGGCTGCGCATCAGCGTCGATTTCGCAGCGGCGTCGCTGCAGAACGCGCTCGAGTACACATAGCCCTGCCCCATGCGATGCTGCAAGGGTATCTGCCAGCTCCAGCCCGCCGGCTGAGCCGCGGCGCGCGTCGAGGGAAGCAGCGGCTTTTGGCCGGCGGTCTTGGTCACGATGGCGCGGTCGCAGGGCAAATAATTCGACCAATCCACGGAACCTACCTCAAGCGCCTGGCCGATCAAAAGCGCCTTGAAACCCGTGCAATCGATAAAGAAGTCCCCTTGAATTTCTCGGCCATCGGCGAGCATCACGCTTCGGATGAAACCATCGTCCCGTTGCATCACCCGTGTGACTTTGCCCTCGGTGCGCTCAAGTCCGCGCGCTTCAGCGTAGCCGCGCAGATAGCGCGCAACCAACAGTGCATCGACATGCAGCGCATAGTTTGCGCCGCCAATGGGTGTGTTACGCGCTTCGGCCGGCGGGAAGAACCGGCCATTTTCAGCCATGACATTGCAGGGCGAAAAATCCAGCAGGGAAGACGTATCGCCATGAGCTCGCGCCTTGAGCCAGCATTGATAGAAATCGTGATTTCCAATCGATCGGCCGATGACGCCGAAGGGATGGAAGTATTTCTTGTCGCGCTGATGCCAGCCGACAAATTGGATGCCCAGCTTGTACGTTGCCTCGGTGGCGCGCATGAACTGCTGTTCATCGATGCCGAGCCGCTGAATCAGACCGACGAAAGGCGGCACGGTGGATTCCCCGACGGCGATCGTGCCGATCTCTTCGGATTCGATCAGCTGGACCTGGCACAACTCGCGCTTGAAATGATGGCAGAGCATGGACGCCGCCAGCCATCCCGATGTACCGCCGCCGACGATGACGATTTTGGATATGGGCCGCATTACCAGTTCCGATTTTCCACCAGCACACCGGGGGTGTCCTGATCGCGAGCCGTATTATAGGTCCAGATGGCCGAGCTACTCGCCTGAATAGTGCGGCGCAGCACATCGATCGCCGTATGTCGTGGGAAACTGATCCGCCACGCCAATATCAAAGTGCGTTGGGGCGCCGGGCTCGCGAAGGGGC
>JAQGOD010000371.1 GCA_028293775.1 Gammaproteobacteria bacterium | reverse complement strand
GCGGTCCGAATTTGGCTTAATCTTGATACTCGTGACGGACCTCTCTGGAGAAGAATAGGGAATAAGATTGAATAGGGGCTCATTTAGGGAGGATTCTATGCAAAAGCACCAGCGCGGCATGACATTCATGGGGCTGCTCTGCATCCTGGCATTGGTGGGCGTGGTCGTCTATGCCGGCATTCGGCTGGTACCCCTGTACCTGAATTACATGAAGATCGCCAAGATCATGGAATCCACCGCCAGCGAGGTGAAGGGTGACAATCCTGATCCGGCCGAAATGCGCCGTATTATCAGCCGGCACTGGTCCATCGATGATCCGACCGGAATAGATGAGAAGGATATTGAAATTACCCGTGATGAGGGCGGGGTTCAGATGCACGTTGCCTACGACGATGCCGTTCCCTATGTCGCCAACGTTTCCCTGTCGGTGCACTTCGACAAGACCGTGAAGGTGCGGTGATTCCGCTGGGCCGGCCGGAAGACTTATCGAGCTGGGTCGAACGTTCGTTCGGCCATGTCTTCGCAACGCCTGCGTTATGCCATACGGCTCTTTCGCATCGCAGCGCCGGCGCCGATCACAATGAGCGGCTCGAATTCCTCGGCGATTCGATCCTCAATTGCGCCGCGGCGCGGCTGCTTTACGATGCGCATCCGCTCGCTGACGAAGGCGCCTTGTCGCGCCTGCGTGCCTCGCTGGTCAGCGGAGATACGCTGGCGCAGATTGCGGGCGATTTAGGTTTGGGGGAGTATCTGCGCTTGGGGCCAGGCGAATTAAAGTCAGGCGGGTTCCGGCGGGCCTCCATTTTGGCGGACGCCCTCGAGGCTCTTTTGGGCGCCATATTTTTAGATGCGGGATTCGATGCGGCGGCCGCTGCGGTGGCCCGCATCCTAGGCCCGAGGATGTCGGACTTGCCGGGCGCAGATGCGCTCAAGGATCCGAAGACCCGGTTGCAGGAAGTGTTGCAGGCTCGCGGCCTCGCCTTGCCGGTTTATACATTGACTGCAGTGGGGGGCGATCCGCATGCGCATTCTTTTACCGTGACGTGCGAAGTTCCGATATTCGAAATCGCCGCCGTGGGCGAGGGCGCCAGCCGCCGCCGCGCGGAACAGTTGGCCGCGGCGAAAGTCATTGACCTTCTGCCGGTGGAATTACGCGAGCACGTATGAGCGAACCTACTTTTCGCGCCGGCCATGTGGCCATCGTGGGCCGGCCGAATGTCGGCAAGTCCACGCTGGTCAATGCCCTGGTGGGGCGCAAAGTTACCATCGTAACCGCGAAACCGCAGACCACCCGGCATCGGATTTTGGGGCTGGTCAACCGCCCGGAAGCTCAGCTGGTGCTGGTCGATACGCCGGGCCTGCACGAATCGACGCGGCGCGTCATGAACCAGTATATGAACCGCGTGGCGATCTCCTCCTCGCAGGACGCCGATGTCATTCTGTTCGTCATCGAAGCGATGCGTTTTACGGACGAGGACATGTGGGTTTGGGAACGCGTACGGGGCTTGAAACAACCGCTGTTCCTCGTGGTCAACAAAGTGGACCGGGTATTCCCGAAGGACCAGATGCTGCCCTTCCTGGAAGAGATGACACAGCGCGTGCCCGCCTCCGGCATCATTCCAATTTCGGCCTTGGAATCGGATAATCTCGATCGCTTGGTTGATCTGGTCGGTTCGCGGCTGCCGATATCCCCGCCGCTGTTCGCACCTGATGTGGTGACCGATAGAGACGAGCCATTTCACGCCGCGGAAATCGTGCGTGAAAAGCTCACCTTGAAGCTGCGCGAAGAGCTGCCCTACGGCATCAACGTGCAGATCGAGCGTTTCGCGGATGAAGACAATCGAATCATGATCAATGCGGTCATATGGGTGGAGCGGGCCGGCCAGAAAGCCATCGTGATTGGCCAGGGGGGCGAGCGCCTGAAAGAGATTGGCAGATTGGCGCGGATCGAACTCAATGACTTGTGGCAACGCTCGGTGCACTTGGAGCTGTGGGTCAAGGTCAAGGAAAATTGGGCCGACAGCGAGATGGCACTGCGCCAATTTGGGTACGACACGTTGTGAAGAGCGCGGGCCGAGGCTCCCTGCGTCGAGTATGGCTGGCGCCAGCCTACGTATTGCACCAGTATGCCTATCGGGACACGAGCCGCATCGTCGAGGTGTTCACCAGCGAGCATGGTCGGCTCACGCTGTTTGCGCGCGGCGCCAACGGGCCGAAGTCGGCGTTTAAAGGCGTATTGCGGCCCTTCCAGCGGCTGCTGGTATCTTGGTCAGGCACATCCGAGGCTTGTCAGCTGGTAAGCGCGGAAGCCGACGGTCTCGTGACCCGCCTGCACCCTTCGCGGCTGATGAGCGGCTTCTATTTGAACGAACTGCTCTTGAAGCTGACGGAGCGCCGCGATCCGCACCCGGAGATTTTTTTCTCCTATGCCTCCTGCATGCAAGCCTTGTGTGATGGCGAGGTCGAAGAGCCCACCTTGCGCCGCTTCGAAAAGCGGTTGTTGAATGAGCTGGGTTATGGTTTGGAATTAACTCAAGATGGCGACGGTTGCCCGGTGGAGCAGGACAAATACTACCGATTCGCGCTGCAGAGCGGACCCCAGCTTTGCGTGGCCGAGGCACCCGGGGCCATTTACGGTCAATCCTTGGCCGATTTGCAGGCCGAGACCTTTGAGGATGCCCGCTCGCTGCGGGATGCCAAAAGGGTTTTGCGCGCAGCCATCGATGTTTGTCTGGACGGCCGCTCTTTGAAGTCTCGCGAAGTCATGCTGGCGTTGCGCCATCGAGAGCCGCTGCGTCCGGAAGGCTCATGAGCGAAACCAAGCTTCACGGCGCCATTGCGCTTGGGGTAAACATCGATCATGTGGCCACGCTGCGCCAGGCGCGTCGAGCCCGCTACCCGGACCCCTTGTACGCGGCGCTGTTGGCCGAGGAAGCCGGCGCCGACAGCATCACGTTGCACCTGCGCGAGGACCGGCGCCACATTCAGGACCGCGATGTGAGGGCGATGCGCGAGGCGCTGCAGACTCGAATGAATCTGGAAATGGCGGTGACCGAGGACATGCTGCGCATCGCGCTCGAGGTAAAGCCGCAGGATGCCTGCTTGGTCCCGGAATCCCGCCGGGAAATCACCACGGAGGGCGGTCTCGATGTCGCGGGGCAAGGCACTCGCGTGCGCGACGCCGTGACGGCGCTCGGCGCCGCGGGAATCCGCGTATCTTTATTCATCGATCCGGATCAGGCGCAGATCGAAGCGGCCCGGCAAGCCGGCGCTCCCGTCATCGAATTGCACACCGGCGCCTATGCCGATGCGACCGGCGGTGCGCGCGCCCGCGAATTCGAACGGCTGCGCCAGGCCGCGAAAGCCGCCGCGTCGCTGGGCTTGATCGTGAACGCGGGTCACGGCCTCAATTACCACAATGTCGAGCCGATCGCTGCCATACGCGAAATTATCGAGCTCAATATCGGCCATGCGATCATTGCGCGCTCCGTCGTCGATGGCTTGGCCAAGGCTGTGCGCGACATGAAGGAATTGATGCGCCGCGCGCGCGCGGGGTCGTGACCGCATGATATTCGGCATCGGCATCGACGTGCTTCAAGTTGATCGCATCGAGCGGGTGTTTCAAAAACATGGCGAGCGTTTCGTCCGCCATCTGCTGTTGCCGGAAGAGCGTGTGCAGCTCGAGCGCACCGCGCGTCCCGTGCGCTTTCTCGCCATGCGCTTTGCCGCCAAAGAAGCCATCGTCAAGGGCATGGGAACCGGCTTCTCGCATGGTGTGTGGATCCGCGACGTCGGCATCGTGCAAAACTCGTGGGGTAAGCCGGAAGTGGTTTACTCGGCGCGCGGCGCCAAAGTTCGCGACGGGCTCGGAATCGGCGAGGGCCACGTGACCTTGACCGACGAGGCCGGCTTGGTCGTCGCGGTCGCGATTCTCATGCGGCGCACGGTCACTTGAACACCTTGGTCTTCGACATCGAAACGGTGCCCGATACCGAGCTGGGCAGACGTCTTTATGACTTGCGCGATTTGTCCGACGAGCACGTGGCGCAAATCATGGTGACCAAGCGCCGGCAGGAAACCGGCAGCGAGTTCTTGTCGCATGAGCAGCAGCGCATCGTCGCCATTTCGGTGGTGATGCGCTCGCGAGAATCGTTGAAAGTGTGGAGCCTTGGCGATGAGACCTCATCGGAGAAACACCTCATCGAGCGCTTCTTTGACGGAGTGGAGAAGTACACTCCGGACTTGGTTTCCTGGAACGGCGCCGGCTTCGACTTGCCCGTTCTGCACTACCGCAGTCTCTTGCACAGCGTGCAGGCCGCGCGCTATTGGGAATTGGGAGATTCCGATCAAAGTTTCAGGTACAGCAATTACTTGAGCCGATTCCATTGGCGGCACATGGACATGATGGACATCTTGTCCGGATTTCAAGGGCGCGGACGGGCCAGCTTGCAGGATATCGCCTCGCTGCTGGGTTTTCCGGGGAAGCTGGGCATGCATGGAGCGGATGTGTGGCCAACTTACCTGCAAGGCGGTTTGCGGCAGATCCGCGACTATTGCGAAACCGACGTGCTCAATACCTATCTCATCTACCTGCGCTTTCAATTGGTCCGCGGGCATTTAAGCGCGGAGCAACACGTGCACGAGCTTGCACGGGTGCGCAAGTTTCTCGCCGAGGCGGGCGCCTCACATTTCAAAGATTTTGCCGCAGCGTGGCCCGAGACCTAAACGCGGGTCCGGTTCAGGAGGCGGACATCGTCGATCTTGCGCACGATGGCCGCGGGATTGCCCGCGTCAACGGCAAAGCCGTGTTTATCGAGGGTGCATTGCCCGGCGAGCATGTGCGCTTTCGCGTCCTCAAGCGCCGCAGGCAAATGGACGAAGCGGCCCTCGTCGATGTGCTGCTCGCTTCGCCGGATCGAGTGGTGCCGCGCTGTGCGCATTTTGGCATTTGCGGCGGCTGCTCGCTGCAGCACCTATCCGCCGCCGCCCAGCTTGCCGCCAAGGAGAAGCTGCTCCTCGAGAACCTGCAGCGCATCGGAAACGTCCAGCCTGCGCGCGTACTTCCACCCCTGCGCGGTGATGAATGGGGGTACCGGCGCCGCGCACGCTTAGGGATAAAGTATGTGCACAAGAAGGGCAGGGTGCTCGCGGGCTTTCGCGAGCGCGAGAAGCCCTACATTGCGGATATCCGACGCTGCGAAGTACTGCCCGCAGCGCTCGGCACCTTGCCGCAAGAGCTGGCTGCGCTCGCCGAAACGCTGAGCATCAAGGAAAAAGTCCCGCAAGTGGAACTCGCGGCCGGCGATGGGGCAACCGCATTGGTATTTCGCGTATTGGAAGCGCCCTCGGCCGCGGACTTGGAAAAAATATCTGCCTTCGGCAGGGAGCGAGACCTGCAGATCTTTTTGCAGACCGGCGGCTTGGACACGGTGCGGCCCGTGGTTGCGGACTATCCGCCGCTCCGCTATGCGGTGGATGGCGGCGATGTCCAAATTGCTTTCGGGCCGGTGGATTTCATCCAGGTCCATCGCGGCGTCAATGTCTCCATGGTGGATGCGGCGATGACCCTGCTTGAGCCGGCGGCAAACGATTCCGTGCTGGACCTTTTCTGCGGGCTGGGCAATTTCACG
>JAQGOD010000315.1 GCA_028293775.1 Gammaproteobacteria bacterium | reverse complement strand
ATCGGACGCACGGTCGGATTTCGAACCCGCCTCGAGACGCGGGTAAGTCGCGAAACCCGTATCGAGGTAGTCACGGAGGTCAATATCACGCGCATGCTGCAGGAGGACTCTTCACTTGCGGGTATCGGCTGCGTCATTTTCGATGAGTTTCACGAGCGCAGCTTGAATGCCGATTTGGGGCTGGCGCTCTGTATCGAGACGCAACAGAACCTGCGCGAAGATTTGCGTCTGCTGGTGATGTCGGCCACGCTCGATCTTAAGCCCCTGGTGCGCTTGCTTGGAGAAGCGCCGGTGGTGTCGGCGACGGGTCGCAGTTACGCAGTGCGCACTCACTACGTGCCGCGCCGTAACGAGCTTCATCTCGAACTGCAAGTGGCGCAAGTGGTGCGATCCGCGTTGCGTGAGCACGACGGCGATGTCTTGTGTTTTCTGCCCGGCGCGGCGGAAATCCGCCGCGTGCAGCGCACCCTCGAGGAATCGGATCTCGATCGCACAATTCAAGTGATGCCCTTGTATGGCGAACTCGACGGGGCAGCGCAAGACGCCGCCCTCGCGCCTGCCGGCCCGGGCCGTCGCAAAGTCGTGCTCGCGACCAGCATTGCTGAAACCAGTCTGACCATCGAGGGTATTCGGGTCGTGGTGGATTCAGGACTGCGCCGCTATGCGGAATTCGATCCCGCCACCGGCATGAGCCGCTTGGTGACGGGCAAAGTGTCGCAAGCCGCGGCGGACCAACGCCGCGGGCGCGCAGGCCGCGTGGCCGAAGGTGACTGTTTCCGCCTTTGGTCGGAGGGCACGCACGCGTCCTTGAATGCGCAGACGCCGCCGGAAATTCTGCATGCCGATCTCGCACCGCTCGCCTTGGAACTGGCCTGCTGGGGTGCCGCGGATACCGCCGCCCTGGCATGGCTCGATCCGCCGCCGCCGGCACCCTTGGCTCAGGCGCGCGACTTGTTGCGGCAGCTGGAGGCCATCGATGCCGCAGCAAGAGTGACCGCCCATGGGCGCAAACTCGAGAAACTGGGCATGCACCCGCGCCTGGCCCATATGCTCGTGAACGCGCAAGACTTCGGCGCCTCTCGACTGGCCTGCGATCTCGCGGCCATCTTGAGCGAACGCGACATCCTGCGGTCGAGCGCGGGGTCGCGCGATGCGGATCTGCGGCTCCGCGTCGCGGTCCTGCGCGGCGACACGCGAGAGGTACCCGCCGGGATTAGCGTGGACGCCCGCGCCAAGGCGCAGGCACAACGCAACTCGAGCCTTTGGCATCGGGACGTTCGTGGCCAGCGCGACACCGTCGATGTTCACGAAGCGACGGGAATCCTGCTCGCGTGGGCATATCCTGATCGAATCGCGCGAGCACGCGGCGCGGGCGGACGCTACCTGCTGGCGAACGGCCGCGGCGCTCATTTCGGAGAGCCGCAAGCGCTTTCGAAGTCAGAATTCATCGTTGCCGCTGAACTGGACGGGGCCGATCGCGAGGCGCGAATTTTCCTGGCGGCGCCCATTAATCTTCAAGAGCTGGAAACCCATTTTGCAACCCTCATTGGCGATAAAGCGGAAATTCACTGGGATGATCGGGCCGGAGCAGTCAGCGCCAAACGCGAACGGGTACTGGGTGCACTGGTATTGGAGTCTTCCGACATGCGCAATCCCGATCCGCAGGCTTTCCAAGACGCGCTGCTTGTGGGCCTCGAGCAAGCGGGCATTGCCGGTCTGCCCTGGACCAAGGAATTGCGGCAATGGCGAGCGCGCGTCATGTTGATGCGCCAATACCAAGTTCCTGGCCCGGCTCCGTGGCCGGATTTGAGCGATGAAGAGCTGGAGAGAACCCTCCCGGAGTGGGCGCCGCCATGGATCACCGATTTCACCCGCCGCGAGCATTTTGCACGCCTGGACTTGAGTAACGCCCTGCACGCTTTCCTGTCGCACGCTCAAGGAATCATTCTCGATCGGCAGGCGCCGACGCACTTCACCGTGCCCAGCGGCTCAGCAATACCCATCGACTATCTGGACGGCGATAATCCCACCGTGTCGGTGCGATTGCAGGAGTTGTTCGGATTGAGGGAAACACCGGCTGTCGCGGGCGGCAAGGTGCCACTGCTGCTGAAGTTATTGTCCCCGGCCGGACGGCCCGTACAGATCACCAAGGATTTGGTGAGCTTCTGGAATCGCGGCTATCACGAAGTCAAAAAGGATCTCAAAGGCCGCTACCCGAAACATTACTGGCCGGATGATCCTTACACGGCTCAGGCCACGCGACGTGCACGGCCGCGCGGGGCGCCGTAGCGTTAAGATTCGTATCCATCACCTCATAAAGTTTGCCGAAGGAATTCTTATTGATGCGCCAAGCCGCTTTAGTTGCCATTATTTTACTCAGTTTGCGCTGTGCCGCCGCTGGTCAGACGGTGTCCGCGGCGTCGATCGACCCTGCGGCCGCTGCGCGCTTCGCCGGCTTGGCGCTTAAATGCCTGCACGATGAATATCCCAGCCACATCAGTCTGAC
>JAQGOD010000285.1 GCA_028293775.1 Gammaproteobacteria bacterium | reverse complement strand
TGGCCGCGCGCGGAATCGAAAAGCTCGGCGCGCTGTGCCATGAAACCGGCGCCCGCGCCTTTGCCTGCAACGCCACCGAACCCGATGATGTCGAACGCCTGTTCGGCCTGGTCGAACGCGAGATCGGCGTGCCCGACGTGGTGGTCTACAAGCTGGTGAAATCGGGCGCGCCGGTGTGAGGGCTCGTCGTCATTCCGGGGCGATGCGAAGCATCGAACCCGGAATCTCGAGATTCCGGGTCTGGTCCTTCGGACCATCCCGGAATGACGTTGAGAGAGCGTGGGCTCCATGATCGACCACATCTCCTTGGCCGTCAGCGACCTCGAACGCGCCGTTGCGTTCTACGAGCGCGCCTTCGCGCCGCTCGGCCTAACAAAACTGGTGACGCGTCCGGCGATGGTCGGCTTCGGAAAAACCTATCCGGAAGTCTGGATCAATTTGCGCAGCGGAATGCAGCGCCTGCCGCCCGACAGCGGCGCGCATATCTGCCTGCGCGCGAAATCGACCGGCGAGGTCGATGCTTTTCATGCCGCAGCCCTGGCTGCTGGTGCGACATCGGAAAGTGCGCCCTCGCTGCGTCCGCATGACCGCGTGCGCTATTACGCGGCGTTCGTCGCCGATCCCGATGGCAACCGGATCGAGGCGGTGACGTTTCCGAGTGAATGAGGCGGAACGAAATCGCTAGATTGTTTTGAGATTAGATCGATCTGGAGCGGCATCGGAAGTTCACCTCTCCCTTCGGGAGAGGTCGGCGCGTAGCGCCGGGTGAGGGACTACGGTCTCTCGTTGGGACAGCGCCCCCTCACCCGATTTGCTGCGCAAATCTGTGCAACCGACGACATAGGTAACAGTTCAGACCGACGACATGGGTAACACAATTCTCGTTTCGTTCAGGTCTGCTTTTGCTGTGCCTGTGGGCTTGTGGGCGATGCCCTTGCATCGTCCACATGTCCACAGGTCCTTTTTCGTTTGGGTTTCTGCAAACGGTCGCCGTGGTGGGCAACCGTGCCGAGCATGATCGGGCCGTAATAGACGCTCCATCCGGCGGCATCCTGCTCGCGCAGGCCGACCGGCTCACCGATCAATGCCTCGTTTATATAAATCGTTTCGCCTTGCCATTTGATCTCGCCGTTATGGCGCACCCGCCGCACCACGTGCTCGCCGTATCCCGGCTCGCGCAACACCCCGTCGAAGCGCCGCGGCGAAGTCGTGTAGTGATCGGCCGGCGTGTCATCGTCGAGCGACTCATGCGGACGCTGTTCGTTGTAGATGCGCTGGAACTCCTGCAGGCGCTTGAGCTGCTCGCGCAGGCCGTGCGATGGCGGCGTGGCGGCATCCTGCAACAATGTCAGATGCATGCGCTCGTGCCGGCCGTTCTGCTGCGGCTTGCCGGGCGCAATCCGTTCCGGCACCACGCCGGCCTTGATCAGCTTGACCGAGAGCTGCGACAGTCCACCGGCCCCGCGTGAGGCAAACGGAGAGCCATTGTCCGAGCGCAGCCGCAGCGGCAGACCGAATTCGCGGAATGCGGCATCAAGCAAAGGCCACACATGAGCGCTGTCGTTGCGCGTCAGCGCCTGGCAGCGCAGCAGATAGCGGCTATACGCGTCGGTCAGCGTCAGCGGCTCGCAGTGCGTCCCGTCACCGCACAAAAACCAGCCCTTGAAGTCGATGCACCACACATCATTGGCTGCTCCGCAATGGGCCAAGGGCATGTTCGAGGGCGGGCCGCGGTGCCGCCGCTTCCGCTTCACCGTCAATCCTTCGCGATCAAACAGGCTCCCGATCGTACTGGCCGCCGGCAAGTCCGTTCCAGGCCCTCGCCGCTTGAGAAAAGCGCGCACCTTCCGCGGTCCCCAGGTCGGATGCTCCCCACGTATCGCAAGACATCGCCCGGCGATTACATCCGAGATCTCCTGCGGATGATTCAGCGGCGCACGAGAGTGATCCAGCAGGCCTTCAATCCCCGCTTCCTCATATCGGCCAAGCCATTTGTAGCCGGTCTTCCGGCTCACACCGAACTGCCGGCACACCGCTGCAAACGGTTGTTCTTGCTTCTCAACCGCAAGCACAAAGCGCATCCGTTCATCCACAGCACAGGTCTCCGTCCATCCCATCGGCAAGGTCCTCCTTGCCGACCAGTTGACCTGTTACCCATGTCGCCGGTCTATTGTGTTACCTATGTAGCCGGTTTGGACCGCAGTTCACCTCTCCCCGCTGGGGAGAGGTGTAGGAACCATCCCGCTCGAGGGGTGACTTGGTGGGTCGCTTTGCTGCAGGATATGATACGACAGGTCCGGGCTGCCGCTTAGGCGTGTAAACAGCAATGGGGCATCGTGATTTTTGGGGACGCTGAATGCTGACGCCAGCTGAGTTGGTCTGGCTGATCGCCGCGGTGGCGAAGGGGGATGAGGCCGCCTTTGAGCGCCTTTACGCCGCCACGCGGGCGAAACTCTTCGGCGTCGTGCTGCGTATCTTGCGGCGACAGGATCTCGCCGAGGAGGTCATTCAGGAGGCATACGTCAAGATCTGGAACAGCGCCGGGAAGTTCAATCCGGGGCTGTCGTCGCCGATCACGTGGATGGCATCGATCGCCCGCAACCGGGCCATCGACGTCGTGCGCAAGCGCACCGAGCTCTCGATCGAGGAGGAGCCGGCGGCGATGGAAGTCGCCGCCGACAGCCCGGACCCGCTGGCGCGCCGCGA
>JAQGOD010000284.1 GCA_028293775.1 Gammaproteobacteria bacterium | reverse complement strand
TGAACTGCGAGCGCTGTGCGGCGGTGGCGGAACATGCGCACGCGGTAAATTCCAAATAGGCGATGCAACCCGACTATTCCCGCCAGTCGCTTCTCAAGGAAATCGGTCCGCAAGGCCAAGCGGCTTTGGGGCGCGCACGCGTCTTGATCGTCGGTTTAGGCGGCCTCGGCAGTCCCGTTTTGCAGTACCTGGCCGGTGCAGGCGTCGGTTGCTTGGGACTGGTCGATGCCGACCTTCTGGATGCCAGCAATCTGCATCGCCAACCCATCTACGCGTTTTCCCAAATCGGCCAGCCGAAGGTAAGCTTAGCGAGCGCCGCGGTCACCGCCATCAATCCGTCGGTGCGCGTGGAAACGCACGCCGCTAAGCTCAACGCCGACAACGCACTCGAGCTGGTACGCGCCTATGACATCGTCATCGATTGCAGCGACAATTTCCGCGCCAAGTACTTGATAAACGATGCGGCGGTGCTCGCGCAAAAACCGGCCGTTTTTGCCAGCGTGTATCAATACGAGGGACAGATCCAAGTCTACAGGCCCGAACCGCAACACGCGTGCCTGCGCTGCCTGTGGCCGGACGCCACAGCGGACGGTGTGGTCGGTAATTGCGCTGAAGCCGGCGTGCTGGGTCCGGTTCCCGGCGCCTTCGGTGCATTGCAGGCATTGCTGACTTTGAAAATCCTGTTGCAGATGACTGGGCAGCTCGCGGGCGAACTGCTGCTGCTCGACTTCATGAATTTTTCGAGCGTGAAGATCAAGGCGGCGCGCCGTCCACAATGCCTCGCGCCCGGCTGTGCCCTCATCCGCGAAATAAAGCCGGATGATCCGGGGCTGGAAATGCGGCTGGAGTCGCTGGCGGCGGCGGCCGAGCGCGGCCTTACGGTGATCGATATTCGCACCGCACAGGAAGTGGCGGCGCAGCCCACGGGCGCTCGACATATTCCCATGGGGCAATTGCTCGCCAATCCCAGCCTGCTCGAATCCGACCGCGAAGTGCTGCTGGTGTGCGCCAGCGGCAAGCGAAGTCTCGCGACCGCGCAAGAGCTGCGCAAGCACGGCGTGCGCGCTCGTTCGCTGGCCGGCGGGCTTTCGGCTTTAAGGCACTGAATGCGATTCACCAGTAAGCTGCCCGAGGTCGGCACCACTATTTTCACGGTGATGTCGCGCCGCGCCATCGAGGAAGACGCCCTCAATATCGGTCAGGGGTTCCCGGACTATGCAATCGATCCGCGCCTGTCCAATTCGTTGATCGAAGTTATCGGCGAAGGGCGCAATCAGTATGCTCCGATGGAAGGTATCCTTGAATTGCGCGAACAGATTTCCAACAAGCTTGACGTGAGCTATCAGCGGCGTTTCGATCCGCACACGGAAATCACGGTGACGTGCGGAGCCACCGAAGCCTTGTATGACGCCATCCAGGCGGCCGTGGGACCCGGCGATGAGTCGATCATTTTCGATCCGGCCTACGATTCCTACGAGCCCGCGATAAGGTTGGCCGGTGCTCGCTGCGTGCGCATTGCCTTGCGGCCTCCTGCCTTCCGCTTTGACTGGGACGAAGTGCGGCGCCACCTGACCGACCGCACCCGTCTCATTATCGTCAACAGCCCGCAAAACCCGAGTTGCAGCGTGGCGACGCGGGAGGACCTCGATCAACTTGCGGCCTGCATTCGCGATCGGCCGATCACGGTGATCGCCGATGAGGTGTACGAACATGTGGTGTTCGACGGACGGCGGCATCAGTCCGTGTTGGC
The DNA here is from genome assembly GCA_028293775.1 of Gammaproteobacteria bacterium. Next base: position 2,152 of record JAQGOD010000284.1, on the reverse strand, counting down.
GCACACTGAACTGCGCGAGCGCAGCTTTGCGGTTTTCTCATTCGGCAAGACGCTGCACGCCACGGGGTGGAGGGTAGGCTATTGCGTTGCGCCGCCCGAGATGACGCGCGAGCTTCGCAAGGTCCACCAGTTCAACACTTTCAGTATCGTCTCGCCGCTGCAACACGCGATTGCCCGCTATCTTTCCGCCTATCCTGACGCATGGCAGGGGCTGTCGGCCTTCTTCGAGGCGAAGCGCGACCTGTTGGCGAGGCTGTTGCAAGGTTCGGGCCTTACGCTACTTCCCGCTTCAGGCACGTACTTTCAATTGATAGACTATGAGGCGATCAGCCAGGCCGATGACTTGCAATTTGCAGACCGGTTGATCCGGGAAGCGAAAATCGCGACCATCCCGCTCTCGCCGTTCTACGCCCATCCGCCGCGGATGACATTGGTCAGATTGTGTATCGCGAAACGCGATGAGACCTTACGCGAGGCGGCGCAGCGGCTTTGCGCGTTCGCGCAAAAGGCGGCGGCGGCCGGATAGCCGCCGGCGCTATCGTCCGAATGAGCCGAAGCGGCTGACCATGGATGGCAGGCTCTGCCGTTGACGTATGCGTGCCGCATCCATCAGCATGCGTCCCGCCCAACGATAGACATTATTTTCTTTGACCGTTCTGCGCATCAAGCTCATGCGGCTGCGACGTTCGTCACGGTCCATGCGCATGGCGATTTGCATGGCGTTGGCGGTTTCGCTGACATCGAAAGGATTGATCAACACCGCTTCAGGCAGCTCGCGGGATGCGCCGGCGAACGTGCTGAGAATGAGCACTCCGTCCTCATCGTCGCGTGCCGCCACGAACTCTTTGGCGACCAAATTCATGCCGTCGTGCAGGCTGTTGACCAGGCAGAAGTCCGCGGCCCGATACAACTCGTATACGCGCAGGGGTTCTTGCTGTTCATCGATCAGCACGATGGGGCGCCAATCCCCTTGCGCAAACTTGCTGTTGATGCGCTCCACTTCACTGTAGGTGTGCTGCTGCAAGGCTTGGTAGGCCGGCAGTTGGCCGCGCGACGGCGCCGCAATCTGCAGCAAACAGATGCGGCCGCGGTGCCCCGGGTCATTGTCCAGCAGCACCTCCAGCGCTTGGAAGCGCTCAATGATGCCTTTGGTGAAATCCCAGCGCTCCACGCCCAACCCGATCATCACGTCGGCGCCGATCCCATGCCGCTCGCGCACGGCTGCGCGGCAGGCGGTAAGGTCGGGCAGTTGGGCAAGCCAGCGCGGCGGCCACTCGATGGAGATTGGATAAGGCGCGATCCGGCATACGTGACCCTGCAGTGTCACGCTCATGTGTTCACGGTCGATTTGACATTCGATGAATCGATCGACCGTATCGAGAAAGTTTTGACAGTGATAACGGGTATGAAAACCCAATATATCCGCCGACAGCATGTGCGTCAGCATTTCGCGTTTCCAAGGGCATACGCCGAAGGTTTCTGCATTCGGCCAGGGGATATGCCAGAACAGCGCAATGGTAGCCTTGGGAATTTTCTTGCGAATGAGTTGCGGCAGTAACGCAAAATGGAAATCCTGGATCAGAATGACCGGACTGTTGGTCGCCGACTCCTCCGCCACCACGTCCGCAAATTTCGCGTTGACCTCCTCGTAGGCAGCCCAGTCGCTGGCGCGAAACGCGGGGCGCACGTAGGCCAAGTGGCACAACGGCCACAACCCTTCGTTGGAGAAGCCGTAGTAGTATCCCTGCTCCTGTTCCGGGCTCAGCCAAACACGGCGCAACGTATAAGTAGGATCATCCGGCGGCACCTGTATATGGTCGTACCGATCGACTGTCTGCCGGTCCGCGCCACCCGCGCCGTGCGCCACCCAGACCCCCGAACAAGCGCGCATGATGGGTTCCAGCGCGGTTACCATGCCGCTGGCCGGCAACTGCCACACGGGCCGTTGCTGCGCGTCGAAGTTGTGGATGTAGGGTTCTCGATTCGAGACGATGATTACCTGGGCTGAATTCAAATAGTCGCTGACCACCTGCTGCAGCGCCTGCGGCGTCCAGTTCTCGCGAAAATCGATTTCCAGCCGCTGCCTTTCCTCGGCCTCCGCCAACACCTCGCGCACTTGCGACAGTATGGGCAAGGACTCGCGCGGGGAATG
>JAQGOD010000245.1 GCA_028293775.1 Gammaproteobacteria bacterium | reverse complement strand
GAGGTGTTGATCGAGGATTTGCGCCATCCCTACTTCTGCGTCAGCGCCAATCTCACCACGGGCCGTCTGTTCGAACACCGCACCGGCCGCGTCGCCCAGGCGCTGCGTGCCTCGGTGGCCATTCCGGGCGTGATGCCGCCGGTGTTCGACGAGCAAGGCGTGTTGGTCGATGGCGCCGCCATCAACAATTTGCCGGTGGACGTCATGCAGCATCACGCTCCGGGCTTCGTGATTGGCTGCGATGTGGGGGCCGACCGCAATTTCGGCAAGCGGCGCGTCACCATCTTTCAAGTGCTGATGCATGCCGGCATGGTCAACAGCAGCGCGAGCGAGCGGACTCAACGCGAGCTCGCGGACTTGCTGCTCAAGCCGCCGTTGACCAACATCGATTTGTTGAATTGGCATGCTTTCGATCGCGCCATTGAAGCCGGCTACGACTACGCGCGCATCGCGCTTCAAGGGGCGCGCGACATTCCCCGCATAGCCTCCCCCAAGGCGGCGCAGAGTAAACCCAATTCCGGGGTCATGGAGCTGGAAAAGCGGCTTGCCGCTAAATTTGCAGCTGGCTAGCGATCTTTTCCACCCATTCAAGTTCCGCGGGGCTGTGCTGCGAAAAATTCAGCCGATTCAGACTCACCGGATGAATCTTAAGGAATGCTGCGGACTGCGAGATGCGGAAGCAATGAAACTCGTGCTCGCGGCCGGCCGCAAACCCGATTACGAAGTGCACCTCGTCTGAAGGTTGTGTCCACGTGCTGTTGATGCGCTCATCGCAAATGACAAAAAAGGCGTCATCCGCCGCGCGGGAGCCGAAGGTTCCCGCTGTCTGCAGCCGCTCGAAAAATGCCCGCACTTGCGTTGTCAGGGTGTCGGCAATGTCGGCGGGCGAAGACGCGGCGGCGATCCAGCGCGTGCCGTTCCCGATGCAGTTCAAAATAAACAGCGCCAGCCGGCGCGGCGGCAGATAGCGCCAGTCCGGACTCGCCGTGTTGCCGGCGGCCAAGGTACGCGGCCGCAATCCCAGGCGACCGGTGGAGCGGATGGCCTGTATGGTATTGACACCCAGATTCGCAAGCCTGATCCGCCTATCCTCTCCGACCAAGCACGCCGGCCGGAATCCAGGACGCAGGATGGGTTCCTCGCGCTCGGTGCCCAACCACACCGGCGAGATCTCATCGGATCGGGCCAGCATGCCGGCGACGGCGCCGCAGGGCGCGAAGGACTCGAAATGACCCCGGAGCTTGTCGTGTGCCAGCACCCGCGGAAAATACATCAGCGCATTTTCATTGGCGAAGCCCCACTCGCGCAATCCCGCGAGCGCTTCGTCCGCGGTCTGCCAGCTGGACGGCGGATCGATGATCAAGAGCGCGCGGCGCTCTTTGCAATAGCGCGACGCCACCAGCAACGCGCTCGGCCCCACGTCCTTGTCGCGCGACAGCGGCGGGATGCACAGAAAGTTGAAGTCCTGCGCGTGATCCAGCGCGAATACGCCGCTGTGATCCAAACTCGATCCGATCAGATCGTAGTCGGTCAGCGGCGCCCCGTCATCGCCGTCCGAATTTGAATTGACATAACCGGTGGCGAGCCCGCTCGCCGGATCTAAAGTTCGTTCGGGACGTTCGCTCGGCATTTCGCCGATCAACCGGATCAGAGCTGATTGCTCGACTGCCCGCGGAAAGTACCGGTCGTTGGAGGGCAATATCGAAAGCCGATGGAATATTTCCTGGTCTTCAACTTGGGCCGTGCCTTGAGCGCGTACGCGCTGCACCGTCAAATTGAAAACCGACTCATCGTCGCTGGGAATATTGTCGAAGTCGACGCTGGCCCGCAAAAACTCGCGCGTGCCCGGGCGCAGCGCCTGCAGCCGCAGTGTCTGCGAACCCGTCTTCAAGGTCAGCGTCACGGAGCGAGCGCCGTTGGCGACACGCACGATGAATCCCTCGCGGCCGCCGTTGTCGAAGAATTGTTCGACGGCGTAACCCAAAAGGCTCGGCTGCCATAGGCCGCCGAATACGTGCTGGAATTCCGCGAAGCTTTTGATGAGGACAGGTCGATTGACCGGCCCGCGCAACGTGCGCCCGACGAAGGCGGTGCGCGCCGTAGGCAGATGCGCGATGGAATGGTCGGGCCCGCGCTCGGCCGCGACTTGTATCCCTGCTTTGTTAGGCGTCACCAAATTCTATTCAGGCGGTGCACTGCGCGGACTGTAGCACAAAGCCGACTCCTCACCCTCCTCGCCTCGCCGTTGCTCTTCGATGCGCGCCTGTTCCGCTTCCGCTTTTTTACGCGAGATCTCTTCGAGCATGATTTTCATCCACTCGCTCATTCGCCGGCCTCTTCCTTCGGATCGACGATGGCCTCGATCGCCTTGACAGTTTCCGGATGGTAGCCCGGACGAGCCTTGGCGAATACGCGTTTCGCGACCAGGGTGCCGGGAGCGGTTTTCATCAGCCCCGCGTACAGAGGCTCGATGAGCTTGCGGCGTCCGATCGTCGTCAAATATTCCTCGAGCCGTCCGTAGGCCGGCTGATAGTTATTGGCGATCACCAGCATGAACCAGCTGTGCGCGATCTCCGCGTTGGGGCTTTTGCTAAAGCCAAAAGTTTTATCGAGGTCGGCCATCTGCGAGGGGCTCAAGGCCGCCGGCATTTGCCCTAGGAAATACACCCATTGCTGGGCGACCCAATCCAACCCCATTTGCTTCGATGCCGGTTTGCCGCCGAGCCAGGCGCCTCTGGATCCATCCACGGGCTGAAACATCGCCGTGGCCGGCAGCACGGCATCCGCCGGCAGCCCGGGGCTGAAGATCCAGGAGTGGACTTGATCGGCGGTCACGATGCCGGGAAACCGATCGAGTAAATTTTCCTGCAGGTACGCCAAGAACTCCTCGGTGGTGATGCTCTTGAATGCAAAATGATCGAAATATCCCTGCAGGAAAGCATCGAAGCGCTCACGGCCGAACCTGGAGTCGAGATAGTTCAAAAACAGGCGCCCTTTTTCATAAGGAACCTCGCTGAACACCTCTCCCGGGTCGCGATCGCGCGAATCGATTGCCAGGATCTGGTCGGCGGGCTTGAGTCTCGCCAGATCGGCCCGCAGCGCGTTCAGTCCCATCACGGCCTGCATCCAGGCGCGCTCTTCGCCGTACACCGCACTCACGATGCGGCTTTCCATGTAGTCGGTGAACCCTTCATTGAGCCAAACGTCGCGCCA
>JAQGOD010000230.1 GCA_028293775.1 Gammaproteobacteria bacterium | reverse complement strand
ATCAGCATGGCGCCTCGGAGATCTTCCCCGACTATTGGGAGGCCTACCGCGATGTGATCCCCGTGGATGAGCGCGACGATTACTTGAACGCCTACCACCAACGTCTGACGGGAACGGATCAACGGGCGGCGCTGACCGCGGCACGCGCGTGGTCCGTTTGGGAAGCCTCGACCAGCTTTCTGCATAGCACTCAGGACAACATCAGGAAGTGGGGCGAGGACCAGTTCGCCCTCGCGGTGGCACGCATCGAATGCCATTACTTCGTGAATCGCGGCTTCTTGCGCAGCGAGAGTCAATTGCTCGACGACGTATCTCGCATTAGGCACATTCCGACCACCATCGTGCAAGCTCGTTACGACATCGTGTGCCCCGCGACCAGCGCCTGGGATCTGCACCGCGCCTGGCCTGAGGCGGACTTCCGATTAGTGCCTGATGCCGGACACTCCGCATTTGAACCTGGCAATACTCACGAGTTGGTCCTGGCAACCGACCGTTACCGCAGCCGCTGACTTCGCTCGACGGCGGTAAGGTTTTTGTGCCAGAGTTCGGTACTCTACGAACCCGAGGTGGCTTAGCGTGTCAGAACTCGCCTTCATCGGCTTGGCGCGGGCGAGCGATGCCCGCGAGATTGCCGAGATGTCTCGCGATCTCATCGAACAAGGTTTGACGTGGTCATGGACGCCGGCGCGCGTGCAACACTTCATTTCAGGGCCGGAATCATCCGTGGTGGTAGCCCGCCGCGAGCGGCGCATCGCGGCGTTCGCCATCATGCATTTCGGTGACGACGTCGCGCACTTGAACCTGCTGGCGGTCGCCCCGGAACATCGTCGCCAGGGCTTGGGCTCGCAGCTCATGGAGTGGTTGACCAAGACGGCTCTGGAAGCCGGCGTGTTCCGCATAAACCTCGAATTGCGCACGCAGAATGAAGCTGCGCGGAATTTCTATTCGCAGTTAGGCTTCGATCAATCGGGAATAGTTCAAGGCTACTACCAGGGCCGAGAAGCGGCGTTGCGAATGTCGCGGCGGCTGGCGAAAATTTAGAAATCAGGCGTGCGCGTGCAGACCAAAATCGCCACCCGCGTGTTTGGAACAACCGGCCGCCAGGTCGCCGGCATCGGCCAAGGAACATGGAAAATCGACCCCTCGGCCGCGGAAGCGGCGATTGCCGCTCTACGATGCGGGCTTGATCTTGGCCTCACGCACATCGATACAGCGGAAATGTACGGCTCCGGCGACTCGGAGAAAATTATCGGCAAGGCCATCGAGGGGCGTCGCGACGAAGTTTTCCTCGTGTCCAAAGTGCTGCCCACCAATGCCTCGATACAAGGCACGGTGGCCGCCTGCGAAAGGTCCTTGTCGCGCTTGCGAACCGATCGATTGGATTGCTACTTGCTGCATTGGCGCGGCAGCTTCCCCTTGCAGGAAACCATTGCCGCGTTCGAAACGCTGGCGCGGCAAGGCAAAATACTCTCTTGGGGCGTCAGCAATTTCGATGCGGAGGACTTGGACGAGGTCGTCGCAATCGCCGGCCCCGGCCATCCGGCCTGCAATCAGGTTTTGTACCACCTTCAGGAACGTGCGATCGAACACAGCGTGCTGCCCTGGTGCTGCAAGCACGGCAGCGCGGTAGTGGCGTATACCCCTTTCGGCAATTCGCCGGCTATTTTCGACGGCACATCGAAGCAGGCGCGCGTGTTGCGCGAGATTGCCGATGCACATAAGGCGACGCCCAGGCAAGTGGCGCTGCGTTTTCTGCTTCGCAATCCGGAGGTCTTCGTGATTCCGAAAGCTTCAGATATTGCCCACGTAACTGAGAACGCCGGGGCAGGCAGCTTGGACTTGAACGACGCCGACATTGCGAAAATTGACGCCGCATTTCCCCTTGGAAAAGCGCCCCGCGGATTGCCGATGGGTTAAGGGCCGCCAGGGCGGGATTCATCCCGCAAAATATGGCGCCCGACACCCGCTATATTCGAAGTTCCAGTTAGCGCCAGCGTCACCCGCAATTCGTTGCGCATGATTTCGATTGCCTTGTTTACGCCTGGCTGGCCGGCTGCCGCCAGCGCATAAAGAAAGGCCTTCCCGATCAGCGCTCCTCGGGCGCCCAGCGCGAGCGATTTGGCGATGTCCTGGCCGGATCGAACGCCTCCATCGAACATCACCTCGCAGCGTCCGCCCACGGCATCCACGATTTCACTGAGGACCGAAATGGAGGACGGGGCGCCGTCCAGCTGGCGACCGCCATGGTTTGATACGACGATCGCATCGGCGCCGGCGGCAAGGCCGAGGCGCGCGTCCTCGGCATCGAGTACGCCCTTCAAAATCAACTTGCCGGGCCAGCGGCTGCGCACCCACTCCACGTCGCGCCAATTGGCCGAAGCATCGAATTGGGTAGCGGTCCATTCTGCCAGCGTATGGATTCCGCTGGAGCCGCCAATGCGCCCGACGAGATTGCCAAACGTCCGCCGCTTGCCGAACAAGACTTTGAACGCCCATGTCGGCTTGGTGACCACGTCCAAGGCATTTCGCAGCGTCAGTCGAGGAGGGATGGTCAGTCCGTTGCGCGGATCGCGGCGCCGCTCGCCGATGACTTGCAAATCGAGCGTCAGCATGAGGGCCGAACACTGCGCCGCCGCGGCTCGATCGATGAGTTCTTGGTTGAAACCCCGATCGCGCATGAGATATTGCTGGAACCAGAAAGGCACGCCGGTCGCAGCGCGAACGTCTTCGATCGAGCAGATCGACATGGTACTTAAACAAAATGGAATACCGCAGGCCGCGGCCGCTCTAGCGCCTAAAATCTCTCCGTCTGCGTGAAACAATCCTGCCAAGCCGGTCGGGCCGATAGCCAGCGGCATAGACGCCGGGGAACCGACCAAGGAGGTGGCCAAAGAGATGTTCGAGACATCGACCATCACTCGCTGGCGAAAGGTCATGGCATCGAGATCCGCGGCGTTGCGCCGGATCGTGCGCTCATCATAGGAACCGCCATCGGCGTAGTCGAAGATCGCCTTCGGAATACGGCGTTTTGCCAGTTCACGCAGATCGTTGATATTTAAAATCATGGCATGCCGCGCTGACCGTGGAGGTGCCGGCCAATATGACACGGCCCAGGGCGGGTGGCACCGGGCCGTGAAATATTTTTAATTGAAACGCCGACGTGGGCGTTTACAAATCTAGAGCACGAGCCACACGTCGATGCCGCCGTGCCGTGTGCAGGCATGACCTCGGTCCCGTGTCGTGGTGAAAAAGCCGTCGTGGCAGCGGGCGGATGCGCGCGGATGGTCGTGGCGATAGCGGTCAGCCGAGTCGCCCGCGTTTCGATCGTCGCGCTGTTGGTGTCGCTGGTCGTCGGTGCGGCGCTGTTGATCGGCGCGTTGATGTTGATCGTCCGCGCGGCGCTGGTCGTCGTTACGGCGCTGATCATCCGGCCGATCTTGAGCCGGGCGATCTTGTGCGGGCCGCTCTTGGGGCCGGTCTTGCGCGCCGGCGGGCGAGGGAGCTAAGCCGGTTATTGCGAGGGCAGAAAGGCAAAGTAGGGCTGGTTTCCAAAAATGTTGGCGCATGGGGATCTCGATTGTGAATAGGGTATCGATCCTAGGCGCAGCCTCGCCATGCAACAATGAGTAGCGGCTCATAGTTCCTGTCGGTGCTAGCCTACGCTCTCGGTGCTAAGCTTTTATGCCCAAAGGGAGATCTAGCTTGTTCAACAATAAGAGAATTGTGTGGTCTGCCACGCTGATGCTTCTGCTGAGCCCCATGCTCGCGGCGGGTGCTCCTATCGCCGGCAACGTGGACGCAGCACGTCTGCAGGCTGCGGATGCGGAACCACAAAACTGGTTCACCGGGGGTCGCGACAAAGACGGCACGTACTACTCTCCCCTCACGAGCATCAATGCCCAAAACGTGAATCGGTTGGGTTTCGCCTGGACCTATGACTTGGGCAATCCGCAAAGGGGGCAAGAAGCGACCCCTCTGGTCATCGATGGGGTGATGTATACCTCG
>JAQGOD010000125.1 GCA_028293775.1 Gammaproteobacteria bacterium | reverse complement strand
GAACGAGTAAACCTGATGGCTCACCGAGTCGGTGTTCGGGAATTCGACACTTGATCCGACGGCAACGACAAGGATGCCGGGCACGAAGGCCAATTGGTGCTGGTCCATCACCGCGGGCGCTTTTGCGGGGGCTGCGGGCACATCCATGGAAGCCGCGGTCACGACCACATCGCTCACCGGATGACCTGCGACGTCCAGAACGCTGATCGATAATTCGCCGGCAAAACACCTGCTGGCGGCCGCGAATGTGATCAGGCTCCAGAATGTGATGGCGTTGGCAAAAGCGCGCACCCCGACCGCGAACCGAGTCGCAGTTTGGTATTTCACGGCGGGTCGACACGCGTGCGGGGATCCAAGGATCATTCGAACCTCTTGATATTACGCGCAGTGTCTCCTCGAGCACGCCTGTATTGCTGCGCGAATCGTCACAATCGCTGCAACCGACGAAGATTTGGGAAGAAATCGGCGCGCGCCGTCGGAAAGGCCGACCGTCACAACTGAAATGCGCCCCTACTGATTCGAAATCAAACCGTTCGAAGGCTCGCGCAAAATCTCCAACGTAGCGAACGGCAAGTGTGCCGACCCCAACCTTGAAGGAGATTGCATCATGACTAATTTGACTTCGATTCGAATGAACACCCTGGGCCGCAGCCTGCCTGTCGCCCTCGCCCTCGCGGCCATCGCCCTAGTAAGCGCGCGTGCACATGCCGCTGATCCCGACTCGTTCAACCCGGTCCAGCTCGACCCGATCACGATATCGGCACCAACCGAGAATATCGTCGGCCGGGATGATGCGGGCACGCCCATCGAGGAGGTGACGAGCAAGGCACGCATTGAGGTCGATCCAGCGGCGCTTACGACGGAATACGGCGTGCTGATGCTCAATTACAGCGTGCTCGACGCGGCACGCAAGGTGTGCGCTGCGGATGCGCCGCTTGTGGATGACGATGACAGCACATGTGTCACCAAAGCCGTAAAGGCCGCGCAACCTCAAGTCGAGGCGGCGATCGCACAGGCACGGAGCAACCTCAAAAGTACCTAGTACCCCGTCATTTGTCCTATCGGTATCGAGGTTGCGGCGGCCTGCAGGACCGCCGCAACTCCTTGCCCACCAGCGCAAGCCACGCCAGACACCCGAACAATTACAACAACTGTTGGCCCCGATCCAGCTGGTCTCTTATTTTCAGCGACCGCAACGTTGTCGGTTCGAATTCGGCGGGATGCGTTCTCCAGATATTCTGTCAAATTGACTGGTGTGCCAGACCAAATCTCAGTGTTCGCGCCCCGGGGAACCAATGACATTATCGACCGCCGCCAACAGCTCATTGCGAGTCAACGGCTTCGCCAGCACCCGCGTTACGCCGAGTGCCTGCGCGGCGGCGCCGTTGGACGACAACCCGGAACGGAACTGACTCGATAGCGCTATGAGGGGAGTTCCTGGAAATCTCTCGCGCATCGCCTGTATCACGCCGACACCCCCGTGCTTCGGCATCTGAATGCTGACGATGACGAGATTCACGGCTGGGTTCTGTTCCGGGACTCCCGATTCATGCACATAGTAGCCCGCTTCGCTCAGCCACTCGACGAGTAAGCTTTTCATGAAGTCATCTGGCTCGTAAATTGCAATGGAGGTCATGGTGTCTAGGATCGCCGGTACAGACTTAGAGGCTATTTCCTGCCGAATTCCCATCATTTCAGCTGTAACGACGGCGCTCGCGCGAAGGCGCGCTTAGCGGAGTTATGATCGAAGGCCGTATGCAGCAGCCGACCACCATCGCTTCGTCACACGATGCTTCAGTCCGGTACACCTCGGTTCGGCGCCGGTTTGTCGCAGTGGGAATACTCGTGCTAGTTGGTTTTGCAGGCTCATCATCCATCGGGCTGTGGCGCGCGTATCGCCAATCAGTCGAGGCGACCGATCGCGAACTGGGGAATCTCGCACGAGCCCTATCCGAGCAAACCGCATGGACGTCGGAGGCATTCGACTTGCTCTTGAAAGACACAGCGCGATGGTATGCGACCGACGGACGCCACGAGGCGAAGGATCGTGTCGATGCTGTTCTTGCCGATCGGGCTGCAGGAGTGCGACAGGTTCGCAAACTCACCATCGCGGACGCGAACGGTTTGCAGCGCTATCGATCAGATGGGCGTGTCTCGCCTGATCTCGACATCTCCAACCGCTCGCACTTCGTTGCGCTGAGCGACAAAGCTTCCGCCGGACGCTTCGGGCTCTTTATAACGGAACCCCTAAGTCATGATGGAACGAGAAATGTGGTCCTGCTGGCGCGGCGAATCGAGGACGATCAGAGGAAGTTTCTTGGCGTGGTGACGGCGACTGTCGACCTTCAGGATTTGAAAGACCTCTACGGAGCAGTCCAACTCGGCCCCGGCAACGCCATTCAACTCTTGCGCAGCGATGGCACCTTGCTCGTCCGCAACCCGACGACCCCGCAACTCGTGGGGAAGAAATTTCTTCAGATCATCGCCCCTGTAGAAGCGTCGCCCTTGAGGCTCACGAGTCCAATAGACGGTAACCGCGAGTTCGCTGCCATCGCCCCTGTGAGAGACACGCCGCTCGTGCTCACGGTTACACGCCAAGAAACTGCGGCGTTGAGTTCGTGGCGCGACGAGGCGGGTCGAGCCATTTTGCGAACGATCGGGTTGACTCTTCTGGGAGCGCTGACCGTAATTGCACTCGTACGCCAGCTCAACCGGATCGAAGCCGGCGAGCGAGCGCTTCGCGAGAGCAACGAGCGGCAGGCTCAATCCCAGAGGTTGGAAGCGCTGGGTTCGTTGGCAGGCGGCATCGCACACGATTTCAACAATATTCTGGGTTCGATACTGGGGTATGGTGAGCTCGCGCAGCAGAACTCGCCGGAAGGTGGTGCCTTGAGGCGCTACGTCGACAACGTCATGCACGGAGCCGAGCGCGCCAAGCTCCTCGTCGACCGCATTCTTGGATTCAGCCGCAGTGGCATGAGCGAACGCGTGCTGACAAACATTCAGGCGGTCGTTGAGGAGACTCTCGATCTCTTGGAACCCTCGCTGCCGGCGCAAATACGCTTCGAGAGGAAGCTTGCAGCGGGCAACGCGGCCGTGATCGGGGATCCAACGGATCTACATCAGGTTGTGATGAATCTTTGCACCAACGCTGAACAGGCCATGCCGAGCGGCGGCACTTTGCGCGTCACCCTGGAACGGACGCTTGTATCCGAGCCCCGTCCGGTGACACGAGGCAGCCTTTCTCCCGGCGAATACGTCCTCCTCACGGTACGCGACAGCGGTAGCGGAATCCCGCGAGCCGTGCTCGACCGGGTCTTCGATCCATTTTTTACAACTAAGGGAGTCGGGGCAGGCACGGGCCTGGGCTTGTCGCTGGTTGACGGTATCGTTCAAGACCTCGGCGGTGCGATAGCCGTTTCCACGCGAACGGCAGAAGGTACCGCATTCAGCATCTGGCTGCCGGTTGCCGGCGAAGCGGCGCGGTCCGCGGGCCAGCCCGCGACTGAGTTGTCGTATGGAAACGGCCAAACCGTCATGATTGTCGATGACGAGCCGACTCTCGTGGCACTTGCAGAGGAAGTGCTCGCCGGGTTTGGTTACGAGCCCGTGGGATTTGAATCGAGCGCGAGCGCTCTGCAGGCATTTCGCCTCGACCCGCAGCGCTTTGATCTAGTGCTCACGGACGAGAACATGCCCGGACTCAAAGGCATGGAACTCACTCGCGAGCTACGGCAGGCGCGTTCTGACATCCCCGTGGTTCTGATGAGCGGCTACGGCGGCCCGCACCTCGCCGAGCGCGCCGCGGCCGCTGGCGTATCCGAGCTAATACGAAAACCGCTTCACCGGCGCGAGCTGTCGGAGACACTCGCACGCATTTTGCGCTCTGCGCAAACTCAGTAGAGGATCTCGACCCCCACGTCCAACTTGTACCCTACCCCTCTCTCGGTGAGGATGCACTGCGGTTGGCTAGGATCTTTCTCCACCTTGCGACGCAGCCGCAAGATCTGTACGTCGATGGAACGATCATAGACCTCGTTGTCGTACACGCGACTGGCTTCCAGCAGCTGGTCCCGAGTGAGAATCCGTCGCGGAGCGGCGCACAAGGCGGCCAGCAGGTTGAATTCGCCATTGCTCAAGCTGATCAAACGTCCATCGGATGCTTTCAGGCGGCGAGTTCGCTGGTTGAGTTCGAACCCGCCGAACCGATAGGCCCGAATTTCCGCTTGTCTTGCTTGCGCCGAGACGGTCGCCTTCGTGCGCCGCAGTACTGTGCGAATGCGCGCCAAGAGTTCACGCGGACTGAATGGTTTGGTCAGATAATCATCGGCTCCCAGCTCCAGCCCCATGACGCGGTCAGCCTCATCGCGCACGCCGGTCAACATGACAATCGGTATGGCGGAGTCGGCGCGGAGCGTTTTGGCGATCGTCATTCCGTCCTCTCCTGCCAGGCGCAGGTCAAGAACAACGAGATCGATCGCCTCGTTGGCCAGTATCCGGGTCATGTCCGCACTCTTCGAGACGACGCTGACGCGCAGTCCGTTCTGCGAGAGGTATTCCTCCAGCAGTTCCCGGATCTGCGGATCATCGTCCAACACCAGGACATGAGGCTGAAGAACTTCAGGCATATCGGTATTGTTGCTCGATGAAGGCAAGGAATCCAGCATCGCGCCTCCTCCATTGCTGTCCGGCGGAAAACGTACCGCCGAATCTCCCATATAGAATCTCAGATCCCCGCATTCGGGCGATTTCAGACCGCGGTCCTGCCGTTTCAGATGTAACACGGGCAAGACCCTCCTCGAAGTCCGCATCGCCCCAGGGCCGTCGCCGATGTGGAGTGCTGCTTCATTGCAATATCGCTTCAACTGTCTGGGGAGAGCGGAAACTGCATCACAAAGATCGAGCCACCATCCGGCGCATCTGCCACCTGAATCTCTGCTCGGTGCGCCTTGACGATTTCCGCGACGATCGCAAGTCCAAGTCCCGCGCCTGGACCGCGCACGCCGCGGCCACGCCAGAATCGTTCGAAAATATGCCGCCGGTTAGATGCTTCGATACCAGGCCCGTGATCCGCAACGCTGATGGCAGCCGCCGAGGTCACAGTGACGCTCACTTCGGTTCCCTGCCTGGTGTGGTGCACGGCGTTCTCGACGAGGTTTCTCACCGCATCGGCGATGGCGTGGGGATTGCCGCACACCCGGACCGGTGCCTCAGGGGCATCGAAGCCGAGTGAGCGGGATTGAGCTACGGCCCAAGGGGTTAAATATTCAACTATTTCCCGCGTGATAGCGCATAGATCGACCTTCTCGGTGACATCGATTGAAACACTGTCCAGGCGCGCGACACGCAGGAGCTGCCCGACCAACCGGTTCATACGCTCGGCATCATCCCGTAGTTTCGCAATTTCCGGAGAGTATCGCAGTTCCTCCAGACCCGCGGTCAGGATCGCGAGCGGCGTTCGCAGCTCATGGGCGGCGTTCGCCGTGAATTGACGCTGCACGGCGAAGCCCGTCTCCAGCCGATCGAGAGCGCCATTTACGGCTGCAACCAATGGTACGAGTTCCGTGGGAAGCCCATCGTTCGGCAGGCGGACACCCGTGGTACCGGGCCCAATAGCGGCAGCCTTCTCCGACACCGCGAGGACAGGTCTAAGACCGCGTCGCACGCTTAAGACCGCCACTGCGAGCGTACCGGCCGCAAACAACGGTATCGCCCAGGCCACGTC
>JAQGOD010000211.1 GCA_028293775.1 Gammaproteobacteria bacterium | reverse complement strand
AATTCGAAACCGCCGATGTCGCGCTCATCATCGGCGCCAACGATGTGGTCAATCCGGATGCGCGCACCAATAAGAATAGCCCGATTTACGGAATGCCGATTTTGAATGCGGACAAGGCGAAAAACGTCATCGTCATCAAGCGCGGCCAAGGCCAAGGTTTCTCAGGCATCGACAACGCATTGTTCGGGCTCGATCAAACGCGCATGCTGTATGGCGATGCCCAGGCCGCCGTGAGCCAGTTGATTCAGGCCGTCAAGGCGGCAGGGTAATCTCGAAACGGTCCCTGGTGCGCCACTGCGCAGGTTTCGCAGCGTCATAATCTTCCAAGCGAATCATCTCGGCTTTCAGGGAGCCTGCGTGCAACTCGAAGCGCACGTAATGAAAGTTTGGAAAGTCGGTCTGTTGATAAAGATCCGGCGGCGTGCGGTCCACCTCGTAGGGTTTCGCGCCGCCGCCCCCCGACACCAGATACGTCACGCCGTCTTGCGTGTTCCGCTCGTAGTTATGGATGTGTCCCGCGCTGACGACGAAACGGGCGGCGGAATGGGCCGCTGCCTTTCGAAGCAAGGGCACCAGCGCCTCTTCGTTGGGGCGTGGATTGTGATCGACCAGCTTGACCGTTTGCACGTCCGCCACCGGCGGATGATGCATCACGATCAGCACCATACGCACCGCGGACCCAAGCTCGGAGACTTGTTGTTCGAGCCAGATCCCCTGCTCGCTTTCCGGATCGAGTGCGGTGTCGCTGTCCAAGTTGATGGCGACGACCTTGCTGCCAATCGCGACCGAATACCAACGGCGCCCCCGCAGTTGCGGAAACGCCTTCCACCACAACTCGAGACAACTCGGCTCTGAGCACATGGAAAACTCGTGATTGCCCAGCGCCGGATAAATCCGCAAATGCTTCTTGCGCCACGCGCGAGTTTCGCTCTTGTACACCTTGTAGTCGGCGGCCACGCCGTGCCAAGGCAGATCGCCGCTGATGAACACCGCTGCAGGATTCTCTCGAGCGATCCGCGCCACCAAAGCCTGTCTCGCCCTCGGCGAGCACGCGGTGGTTTCCTTCGGCGCGGTAAATCTCATGTCCCCATAGGCGATCAGCACCAACGGTTCCGGAAGGGCTGAATCGGGTACGCTGAAGGTTGTCGCGGCCCCCGCAGGTCCGAAGGCAACTGCCGCAAGCACCCAAACTACGGACAAAGAGATTCGCATTGCGCGATGCTACCCGCAGGAGGTTCGATACAGATGAAATTATTATTACTGGCGCTGATGTGCATCCCCGCCGTGGGAATCGCGGATCAGGCCGATCTTGCGCGCTGGCGTCAACACGTTGAGCACGTGCGCATCGTGCGTGATACTTGGGGCATTGCCCACATCTACGGCAAATCCGACGCGGACGCGGTCTTCGGGATGATTTACGCGCAGGCTGAGGACGACTTCAATCGGATCGAGCGCAACTATCTCAAGGGTCTTGGATGGCAAGCGCAAGCCGAAGGCGAAAAGGCTATTTACAGCGACCTGCGCGACAGACTGTTCGTCGATGTCAATCGGCTGCGGCAGCAATATCGCACGGCCCCGCCGTGGCTCAAGACGCTGATGATTGCCTGGTCAGACGGCCTCAATTACTACCTGTCGAAACATTCGAACGTGCACCCAAAGGTCATTCATCGCTTCGAGCCCTGGATGGCCTTGTCCTTCACCGAAGGCAGCATCGGCGGCGATATTGAAAGCGTCGATTTGAGCCGGCTCGAGAAATTCTACGGGCAAGCCGCACCCCCGGTGCGTGCCGTGCAACCCGTGCCGGAGCAAAATCCAGGCGGATCCAACGGATTTGCCATCGCTCCCTTCTTGACCGCGTCAGGCCACGCCATGCTCTGGATCAATCCTCACACCTCTTACTATTTTCGCTCGGAACTGCAGATGGTGAGCGAGCAGGGATTGAATGTGTACGGCGCAGTGACCTGGGGGCAGTTCTTCGTCTATCAGGGATTCAATTCGCACAACGGCTGGATGCACACTTCGTACGGCGGCGATGCAATCGATGAATACGCGGAAGATGTCGTCAAAAAATCCGATGGCCTGTACTACAGGTACGGCACGCAGCTAAAGAGACTTCGCGTCAGCCGAATCAGCATCCCATTCAAGCGAGCCGGCGGCATGGGAAGGCGGAGCTTCACCGTGTATCACAGCCATCACGGGCCGATCATTCGCGCCGAGAACGGCAAGTGGATCGCGATCAAGCTGTTGCAAAACCCCGTTCCGGCGCTTGCGCAATCGTACTTGCGCACCAAGACCAGCGATTACCCATCCTTCCGCAAGACCCAAGACATGCGCACCGACACGTCCAACAACACCGTGTATGCGGACGCCAACGGCACCATCGCGTATTTTCACGGAAATTTCATACCGAAGCGCGATACCGCCTTTGATTTCAAGCATCCGGTCGATGGCAGCAATCCCGCGACGGAATGGCAGGGACCTCACGCGATCGAAGACACGATCACGTTGCTCAATCCCAGCAATGGCTGGATCTTCAACAGCAACAACTGGCCGTTCTCGGCCGCCGGAGCGCAGAGCCCGAAGCGCGAGAACTATCCGGTCTACATGTGGATCAAGGGCGAGAATCCACGCGGCATTCACGCCGCCGAAGTGCTGCACGATATCCACGATGTGACGTTGGACAGCTTGATCGCGGCCGGCTACGACGCGCATCTCACCGCATTTGATGTCCTGCTCCCGCCGCTCATCGCAAGCTACGACGCGCTGCCGCCCAGCAACGCGCCGGGCGCCGATGCGCCGGGCGCCGGCCTGCAACAGGCGATCACGGCGTTGCGCGGCTGGAACCACCGCGCTTCTGCCGACTCGGTGCCCACCACCGTGGCAATTTTCTGGGCGCAAGGGCTGGTCGAGCGCAAGGGCGCCGAGGCACGCGATGCCGAGGAGCCGGTGTACGACTACCTGGTGGGAAAGCTGACGGACGCCGAGCGCATCGATGCGCTGCGAGCCGCGCTGGACAAATTGCGCGCCGACTTCGGCCGGTGGCAAATACCGTGGGGCGAGGTCAACCGCTTTCAGCGCTTGACGGACGACATCGTGCAACCCTTCGACGATGCCAAACCCAGCCTGCCGGTTGGTTTCGCGCCCTCGCTGTGGGGGGCCTTGGCCTCATTTGACTGGTCCAAGCCGCGCGCGACGAAAAAAATCTATGGCTCGGAGGGCAACAGCTTCGTCGCCGCAGTGGATTTCGGCCCGAGGATTCACGCCAAGGCCATCATGAGCGGCGGCGAGAGCGGCGATCCGGCTTCGCCGCATTTCATCGACCAAGCCTTGATGTTCACTCAAGGCCGCTTTCGCGATGTGCTTTTTTATCCCGAGGAGGTGCGCGCCCACGCCGAGCGCAGTTACGCCCCGTAAGCACACGCCTATCGCGGCGGGCGATGCGGCGGCGGCGGCGCGCGCATGGGCATCGGACGGCTTTGCACGGCATGATTGCGCTGCTCAGGACTCATTTGCCGCCATTGCTGGCGCAACTGCATGCGTCTTTCCGGCGGCATTTGCCGAAAGCGATTGAAGGATTCCCGTACCTGCTGTTGCCGTTCCGGCGGTAACGCCTTGTACTGCTGGAAGCGTTGACGCACCAATTGGCGCTGCTCGGGCGGCATGGCGCGCCATTGCGAAAACCGTTGCTGCGCCCCGGCGCGCTGCTGCGGCGTCATCGACATCCAACGCTGGCTGCCTTTGGCGAGCGCTTGCTGACGATCGGCGGGCAAGCTATCCCATTTACTCTGGTAGCTGTGCAACAACTGCTGCTGCTCCGGCGAGAGCGAATTCCAAGCCCTGGGGACGGGGGCGGCCGGGGGCGGCGCGGGCACGGGTTCCTGCGCGAAGCCCGTGACGGCAACGAGAAGACTCGCGCAGACTAACAATGCCCTGATCATTACTTTGCGTCCTGCGGCGGCCTCGCGGAAGCATCACTCCCGGACGGCGGCACCTTCTTCAAGAATTCCCACCACGCTGCATCACCCACATCATCCGAGCCTAAAAACTCGAGAAAACCCTCATCCGGCGCTGCGGCGGCCGGCGACTCCGCCGGCGACCCGGAGCCCGGTGTGCCGGGAGCGGGCGTAGCGGCGGCCGGCGTACCGGAAGCCGGCCTACCCGCTGCCGGCGCCACTGTCGATGGCTGCGATGGCGGCGGCGGACCGGCGGCAGGCGGACCGGCTACTGCGGTCGCGCACACGGCACTCAGCAGGCACCCCTTCCCCCACTCTGCGAGAAACAAACTACGCAGCCGGGCCCGAATTCGCCGCCTTATCCGCGTAATCATAAAAGTCGATGTCGTCTTGTAGCATCTCCATCGCATCAGCCGAACCTTCATCCGATGAAGCCAAGAGGTCAAGATCTTCGAAGCTTGACTGTGTATCGGCAAAGGTCGGGCTCTGATGGCGCAATGGCGAGCCCAGCCAAAGGACTACACCCAAAATAGCGGCGGCGGTCACGCCCGCGGCCGGCGTCCACACCTTCCAACCGAACCATGCAGGCCGGCCATTGGGAGCCGCCTCGAGCGCGGCACTGCGTGCTTGGGTCAGGCGCGAGCGGATGCGCATGTCGAGCCCCTCGACGCTTTCCTGAAACAGGGCCCGGCTGCGTGTTTCGAATGTCTGATGACTTTGTTCGCTCATTACCAAGCCTCGCCCAGCTGTGCGCGCAGCGCATGCACTGCGCGCGAATAATGCGTCTTCACGCTGCCTTCCGAACAAGCCATGGCGCTCGCCGTCTCGGCGACATCCATGCCTTCAAAATTGCGTAGCATAAAAGCCTCGCGCTGCCGCGGCGGCAATGCCCGTAATGATTTCTCCAACTGTTGCATGGCTTGCGCCTGCATCAGCCTCTCTGGTATGGCCGGCCCCGCATCGGCCACAGTGTCCAAGGGGTCCTGCGCTTCGTTGTCAGGATCCTCTTTCGGCCCCGGCAGCCAGGTCATGATCCGCTTGCGCACCGTTCTGCGGCGCTGCAAATCGCGAATGCCGTTTTCCAGAATTCGATAAAACAGCGGCCGCCATTCGGCGCTGGGGCGCGAGGCATAGCTGCGCGTCAGCTTGAACATGGCGTCTTGCACCACATCCAAGGCATCGTCAGCATCCCGCAACGCCACTTGCGCGATGCGAAAGGCGCGACGCTCAATGTCCGCAAGAAATTGCTCGAGTTCTCTCGTGTACTCCAGAACCGCTCCCCCGGGTGCTGGAGCGGGATTATCCCAGACCGTCCAAGCTGAATTGAGGGTACCAAAGCGGGCCATGCGCATCATCTCCATTCCGGGTATAAACGCGGGATCTGCGGTAAGGTTGACGCCGCGATGAGCGCAAGATCAGCGACTTACGCACATCGAATGTGACTCCCATTGCAATATTTTCGATCAAACCTTTAGCGCAGTATCCAGTGAGAGCTGTAATCCTTTGAATCTAAACGACTCATTTCGATTTAGAGCATTTTTCCACCAATTTGACAGGGACCCGAAACAGAACGGGCACTTAGGGTAAATGACCCCCGCTTCTGCACAGAGTTATCCACAGATTTTGTGCACAAAAGCAGAGATGGTTTTGCAGGTCGCCATCGACACGCCGCTCCGTCGAGTGTTCGACTACCTCCCGCCGCCGGTTCAGCCGCAAGAGTTTCCTCAGCTCGGTGTGCGGGTGGCAGTCCCCTTTGGCCGTCAACGGCTCATTGGCATCTTGGTCGGCATTGCCTCGGAGTCGGCGGTCCCTCTACTCAAGCTCAAGGCAGCCTTGGGGTTTTTGGATCAGCGGCCGGTATACGACCCGGTTACCTTCGATTTACTGCGCTGGGCATCGGAGTACTACCACCATCCCATCGGCGAGGTTTACGCCGCCGCGTTGCCGGTGAATTTGCGCGCGGGTCAGCCGGTGATCGGCAGCACCGAGCACTGGAGCCTGACGGAGTTAGGACTCGAGGAGCTTGCTCATCCCAGCTCGCGGCGTGCGCCGCAGCAGCGCGCGTTGCTCGCCTGGCTGGCCGAACGTCCGAATGCCGCCGGCGATGAGTTGAGCGAACCCTTCAAGGCGGCGCAGCTCAAGAACTTAAGTTCGCGCGGGTGGATCGTGGGTCGGCTTTCCGATGACACCGCCGCGGCGGCGTCGTTGGAGGTTCGTCCGGGCCTGGCTCTAACCGGTGCCCAGGCTCAGGCGGTTGAAACCATTCTTTCCACGTTGTCGAGCTTCGGCGTGCACCTCCTGTATGGCGTGACCTGCAGCGTCAAGACCGAGGTGTATTTGCGTATTATCGCGGCGGCCATCGAGGCCGGCGGCCAAGCGTTGGTGCTGGTCCCGGAAATTGCCTTGACGCCCCAACTGGTCGATCGCTTTCGGCAACGATTCAGTGCCGGCGTCGCCGTCGTGCACTCGGGCCTCACGGACGCCGAGCGCCGCGATGCGTGGCGCGCAGCGCATAGCGGCCAGGCGCGAATCATCATCGGCACGCGCTCGGCGGTGTGGACCTCGTTGCCCAAGCTCGCGCTCATCGTGGTCGACGAGGAGCACGACGCGTCGTACAAGCAGCATGAAGGCTTTCGCTATTCGGCGCGCGATCTTAGCGTAATGCGCGCGCGCGGCGCCGGCGTGCCCGTGATCCTGGGCTCCGCCACGCCGTCCTTGGAGACTTTGGAGAATGCACTGAGCGGGCGCTACGCCAGGCATCTCTTGCCGCAGCGGCCCGGCGCCGCGCAGCCGCCTCGAATGTCGCTGGTGGACCTTCGCCGGCACGCCGCGGATCAGGGCTTGTCGACGCCCGCCATGCAGGCCATCGATCAGCACCTGAAGGCCGGCGGCCAAGTGATCGTGTTTTTGAACCGGCGCGGCTATGCGCCGAGCCTGTTCTGCAATGCTTGCGGCTGGGTGGCTCCCTGCGCGCACTGCGATGCGCGCATGACCCTGCATCGCCGTGCACTCAAGCTTCGCTGCCATCACTGCGGCGCCCAGGCGCCCGTGCCGACGATTTGTGCGAGTTGCGGTCAAGCGCTCTTGCCCGTGGGCCAAGGTACCGAGCGGGTCGAGGAAACCTTGGCGCGCTTGTTCCCGGACGCGCCGCTGGCGCGGCTCGACCGCGATACCGCATCGGCCCGCGGATCCATCAAGACCGTGCTCGACCGCGTGCACAGCGGTGAGGCGCGAATCTTGGTGGGAACGCAAATGCTGACCAAGGGCCACCACTTTCCCGAAGTCACCCTGGTGGTGATCCTGGATGCGGATCAGGGACTCTTTGCCAGCGATTTCCGCGCCACCGAGCGCCTGGCCCAGACCATCACTCAAGTCGCGGGGCGCGCCGGTCGCGAGGCACGGGCCGGAGAAGTGATGATCCAAACCGAGTTCCCCGAGCATCCGCTGCTGAACCGGCTGATCAGCGAGGGCTACGAAAGTTTTGCAGCCAGCGCCCTCGAAGAGCGCCGCGAGGCAGGGTGGCCGCCTTATTCACGCCTGGCACTGCTGCGCGCCGAGGCCAAGGACAGTGCGGCCTTGGATTCCTTCCTGCGTGCGGCTGCCGAGGCAGGCGATACCCTCAAGGAGCCGGACATCAAGATTCTGGGCCCCGCGACAGCCTTGATCGCGCGGCGGGCCGATCACTTCCGGGCGCACTTGTTGATTGAAACCGCGGCGCGGCCCACCCTGCAGCGCTTTCTGAATCGATGGTTGCCGCGTGTGGAGGCATTGCGCGGCCCTAGGGGGCTGCGCTGGTCGATCGACGTCGATCCCCTCGAAGTCGATTGAACGCTTTGCGGTAAACTGCCCAGCCTTTGTCGGACGGATCCCCATGAAACCTTTGATCGAAGCATTGTTGAGGCGCTCGCTCGACGCGCTGCCCGAAGAGCTGGTACCCGCGGCCGCGCGCGCCGTCGGCATCGAGGTGGAGAGCACGCGCGATGCGCAGCATGGCGATTTCGCCAGCAATCTCGCGATGCGTTTGGCCAAGGCCACACGGCAGAATCCGCGCAAGTTGGCCGAGGCTCTCGTGGCCGCTCTGCCGAAGGACGAAGCGATCGCCAAGGTGGAAATCGCGGGCGCGGGCTTCATGAATTTTTTCCTGCGCGAGGATGCCTACACCGAGGAAATCGGCAAGGTTCTCACGGAAGGGGAGTCCTACGGCCGATCGGGCATCGGCGCCGGCCGTCGCGTGCAGGTGGAATTCGTTTCAGCCAATCCCACCGGGCCCCTGCACGTGGCGCACGGCCGGCACGCGGCATTCGGGGCATCGGTGAGCAACCTGCTCGAGGCCGCGGGCTTCGCGGTGCAGCGCGAGTACTACACCAATGATGCCGGACGCCAACTGGACATTTTGGCCTTGAGCGCCTGGCTGC
>JAQGOD010000189.1 GCA_028293775.1 Gammaproteobacteria bacterium | reverse complement strand
AGTGGACTGCGACGCGCCGCTTTCTTAAAGGGGGTCGCAGTGCTCGAAGATACTTTGGCGGCGGGAGCTTCGGCCTTGCCGCGCGAGCGCAACCATTGCTGGTAGTCCTCCAGGTCGCCGCGAAACTCCTGCAATTTTCCATCCGCAACCAGCCACAGCGTGTCGGCCACCGATTTGATGAGATGCCGATCGTGCGATACGACCACCAAGCCGCCTTCGAAGCTTTGCAACGCGACGGTGAGGGCCTGGCGCATCTCGATGTCCAAGTGATTGGTGGGCTCATCGAGCAGCAGCAAATTCGGCCGTCGCGCCACCAGCAGCGCAAGGGTCAGCCGCGCTTTCTCGCCGCCAGAGAAGCGGGCGACCGGCTCGAACGCTCGGTCGCCCTGAAAGCCGAAGCTGCCGAGATGATCGCGAACCCTTTGTTCATCGCCGCCCGCATAGTCAGGGCCGCCGCGATTGCGCAAATGCCAGAAGGCGTCGCAGTCAGGCTTGAGCTGCTCGAGCTGCTGTTGTGCGAAATAACCGATGGCAAGATCCGGTGCCGGGATGCGTTTTCCGCTGAGGGGTGCGATCTCCCCGGCAAGCAGCTTGGTCAGCGTGGATTTGCCGGCGCCATTGTACCCTAGCAAGGCAATACGCTCCTGCGGTCCGATCGATAGATTGATTCCGTCCAGAATGGGAATCGAGTCCGGCACGCCGTAGCCGCACGCGGCGTCCTCCAGAGTAATGAGCGGCCGGGGCGTCTTCAGAGGACGCGCAAACACGAATTCAAACGGGCTATCGACGTGCGCGGGGACGATCCGCTCCATCCGCTCCAGCATTTTCAAGCGGCTCTGCGCCTGGCGCGATTTGGTGGCCGATGCCCGGAAACGGTTCACGAAGGCCGTGATTTCGGCGACTCGCTTCTCCTGGCGCGCATGCAGCACCGAGAGCAACGCCAGTTCCTCGGCTCGCTTCTGTTCGAATTGCGAATAATTGCCCGCGTAGGCGCGGACGCTGCGGTTCTCGATGTGCAATACCCGATCGATGATGGCGTCGAGGAACTCGCGGTCATGCGAAATCATCAATAAGGTGCCGGGATAAGCGCCCAGCCATTCCTCCAACCAGACGATAGCGTCCAGATCCAAGTGATTGGTCGGTTCATCCAGCAGCAAGAGGTCCGCGCGCGAGCACAGCGCGCGCGCCATGGCCAGCCGCACGCGCCAGCCGCCGGAGAATTCCGCGACGACGCGCGTGTGATCCGCGGCCTTGAATCCCAAGCCATGCATGATGGCCGCAGCACGCGCCTTGGCGCGATAGCCGTCGATGGCTTCGAGCGAGGCATAAAGCTCGGCCAACGCAAGGGCGGCGTCACGGCTTTCCGCATCCTCGATGGCCGCCTGCACGCGGCGCAGCTCCGCATCGCCGTCCAGCACGAACTCGATGGCGGGCCGGCCGCTCGCGGAAATCTCTTGTTCGACGTGCGCCACTTTGATGGTTGCGGGCAGATCGATTTCGCCGCGATCAGGCGTGAGATCCCCGAGTATGGCCGCAAACAGGCTCGACTTGCCGGTGCCGTTGGCGCCGGTGATGCCGACTTTGTTGCCGCGGAAGACGGTGAAATTGACCTGCTCGAAAAGCGGCTGCGGTCCGCGCCGCAGGGTGAGGTCTCGCGCCGAGAGCATCTAATCGTTAGGGCGTGAGGCGCATCGATCTTAAGACGAAAGACGCATCGGCCTGAGCACCGTCGGCGCGCACAAGTTGCCGTGATGCGGTGCGCCGCCTTCTTGTGCGGCAAGGATTCCGAGCAGCTTATTCGCTTCCATGGCATCGCTGAACAAGCGGCCCTGAGCATAGTAGCAACCGTGCGTGCGCAGGAACTCGAGCTGCTCCGCTTCCTCCACACCCTCTGCGATGACCTCGAGTTCGAGGCTTCTGCCCATGTCGATGATGGTGCGCACGATGGCCGCATCATTGCTGTCGACTGCGACGTCGCGCACGAATGACTGGTCGATCTTCAAAGTGCCGATGGGAAACTGCTGTAAAGCCGAAAGCGACGAATAACCGGTGCCGAAATCATCGATGGCCAGGCTCAAGCCCATCGCATAGAGCTCGTTCAACAAGCCGATGGTGCGCTTCGGGTCGGTCATCAAGGTCGTCTCGGTGACTTCCAGCTCGAAGCAAGTAGGCGAGACGCCGTGCTTGCGGAATATGCTGCGGCACCGGGAGATGAAGCTCGATTGCTTGAGCTGACGCAAGGACAGATTGATCGCGATACGCCCCGGGTGCGGCACGACTTTCTGCCATTCGCGGTAATCGGAGCAAACCCGATTCAAGACCCACTCGCCGATGTCCAAAATCAAACTGGTTTCCTCGGCCAGGGGAATGAAATGCGAGGGGGAAATATCGCCATGCCCGGGGAGGCGCCAGCGCAGCAACGCTTCCGCACCCACCACCCGTCCGGTGCGCAGGTCCACTTTGGATTGGTACAGGATGACCAGCTCATCGCGCTCGAGCGCGCGGCGCAGCTTGCTCTTCAGCATCAATCTCTCGACGGCCGCGGCATTCATGCTGGGCACGTAGAATGCGCAAGAATTGCCGCCGTTTTGCTTCGAGTGATACATCGCCGCATCGGCATTGCGGATCAGGTCGATCACATTTTCGGCGTCATAGGGACAAATCGCGATCCCGGCGCTGGCGGTCAAGTAAACCTCTTGCTGGTTTACATAGAAGGTTCGGCTGATTTCATCGAGCAGGGTGCGGGCGAGTGATCCCAAGGCAGTGCGGTTATCGGAATCCAGCGGCAGATCGTCGATGAACATGGCGAACTCGTCGCCGGCCAAGCGCCCGATCACCGCATCCTTGCTCAAATTGCGCGTGAGCCGTTCGCTCAAGATCTCCAGCGTGCGATCGCCGGCGGCGTGGCCGAAGGTGTCGTTGACCTCTTTGAAGCGGTCCAAGTCCAAGTACAGCAACGCGAGCGAGCGCTGGTTGCGGCGGGCACGCGCAATCGCCTGCTGCAGCAAATGCTGGAACTGCATGCGGTTCGGCATTTTCGTGAGCGTGTCGTAGCGCGCCAGGTAACGAATGCGCCGCTCGGCGCGCTTGCGTTCCGTGATATTGCGCGCCACGTAGATATTGCCTTGAAACTGCGGGTCTTCCGAATCGATCGCGGACCTGGCCATGGAAACCGGGATGGTCTGTCCGCTCGCGGTACGCAGCACCGTCTCGCGCGCTTCCTGCGCCGGCTGAGTCGCGTCAAAGGCGCTGCGATGCGCTTCATCGATGAAACCCAGCAGCGGCTTGCCGACCAATTGGTCCGCGGTGAAGCCCAGCAACAGGTGCGCGGCGTCATTGCAGCTTTTGACCAGACCGTCCTGAGAGGTGACGAAGACTGCGTCGCTCAAGCTGTTGAGCACCGTGTTCAAATAGTTCTTGGTGATTGTGGTTTCGTTGAGGTTCTGGCGCATGCGCTCGAGCGCGAATTGCAGATCCCCAAGCTCATCGCGGCGCACCACCGCCAGCGGCCGCGTGTAGTCGCCGTCGCCGATCCGGTCGGCGCTCTTCACCAGCGCCGCGATGGGGCGGGACAGCTGGCGGGCGATGAACCAAGCGCCAATCAATCCCAAGATGACCAGCGGCAGCGCGATGCCGGCGAGCACGCCGCGGATGCGCTTTATCTGCACTCCCTGTTTGCTCAGCAATTGCGTGCGTATGCTGGCAAGGGTCTCTTGCATCTGCGCCCGGCTCATCCATATTTCGAGACTGCCGAGCCGCTGCACATCGGTACGCAGCACGAAGGGGCCGGCCCCAGTCGGGCGGGCCTCGGGGTTGTTGCCCGAGTACAGTAGGTTCTCGTGTGCGCCCCAGATCTCGACGCGCTCGATGTCGGGCTCATCGAGC
>JAQGOD010000114.1 GCA_028293775.1 Gammaproteobacteria bacterium | reverse complement strand
GCTGCAAACCTTGCGCGCCATGGGCATCACGCGCTTAGGCGAATTGATGCGCCTGCCACGCGCAGGTCTGGCACGTCGATTGACTCCTGCGCTGGTGCAGGACTTGGATATTGCAATGGCGCGGCGGCCTGCGCCGCGCAGAGCATTCGTGCCGCGTGAACGCTTTCGCGAACGTTGTGATTTCGAAACGGAGATAGAACATGTCGCTTATTTGGAAAAAGCGCTCGAGCCCCTGATCGAGCGCTGTGCGCGGTTCTTGCGCAAGCGCCAAGCTGGGGTGCAGTCATTGCAGTTAAGGTTGAGACATCGATTAGGGCCTTGCACTCGAGTGCATGTGGGCCTGGCAAGCATTACCAGTGAACGCCGCCGAATGGCCGATGTGCTTTGCCAAAAACTAGCGCATCTCGAACTCAAAGCA
Source organism: Gammaproteobacteria bacterium (assembly GCA_028293775.1). The sequence goes on along the minus strand of JAQGOD010000114.1, from coordinate 3,364 downwards.
CCGGCTCGGGGCATGGAACTCATTTCCGGTTCCTTGCGAGGACTGTCGGCCAGCTCACTCGATGCTTTTGCCGGATTGACGGGCAGCCGCGATAACGCACCGCAATTGGTCGAACGCTTGCGCGCTCGCTTGGGTGAGGACGCGGTATATGGCGTCTGTCTAATCCCGGAACACCGGCCGGAAGCGGCGTGGCAGCGAGTTCATGAACTGCACTTATCCGCTGCGCTCAAGGTGCAGGAGGGGATACCCAATCAGGCCATGCCGCGCCCGGTATGGCTGTTGCACGAGCCGTTGCCTTTACCTAAGCCGGAAATACTGCAAGGTCCTGAGCGCATCGAGAGCGGCTGGTGGGACGGCAAGGGCGTGGCGCGTGACTACTATATTGCCCGTCAAAGTCCTGGGGCAGGCCAATCCCCAGGGGTACGGCTCTGGGTTTTCCAGGAGCGTCAGTCCAAACGCTGGTATGTGCACGGAGTGTTTGCTTAAGGGCTCTTAGCATGTACGCCGAACTGCACACGTTGAGTAATTTCTCCTTTTTGCGCGGTGCTTCGCAACCCGAAGAATTGCTCGCACAGGCGAAGGCTCTCAACTACGGCGCGCTGGCGCTGACCGATGAATGCTCGCTGGCGGGCGTGGTACGCGCCCACGTCGCCGCCAAAGAGCTGGGATTGCCGCTGATCATCGGCACCGAACTCAAATGCACCGATGATCTCAAAATTGTGGCGCTGGCAACGGATCGGGCGGGCTATGGCGCCATGAGCCGCTTGATCAGCAAAGCAAGGCGCGCAACCCGCAAAGGATGCTATGCGCTTGCGCGCACCGATCTTGAAGATGCATTGGAGGGATGTCTGATCATCTGGCTGCCGCGCGCGGACAAAACGGCGTTGCAGCGCCAAGAGGAGGACGGCCGCTGGCTGCGCGAGCGCTTCGCAGGACGCTTATGGGTTGGCGTTGAACTCTTGACCGGCGGATATGATGCGCGGCGGCTGGAATCCCTCGAAGCGCTGGGCCGGACGCTGTCGCTGCCGTGCGTCGCCGCCGGCGATGTGCATATGCATCGGCGCAGCCGCCGTGCATTGCAGGATGTACTGACGGCCATTCGCCTCGGCAAGCCTTTACAGGCTGCGGGCTATGACTTGTATCCAAACGGCGAGCGCTCGTTGCGCTCCTTGCAGCGCTTGAGCGAGTTGTACCCTGCGCCACAGCTCGCGCAAACACTGCAAATTGCCGAGCGTTGTACCTTCAAGCTCGACGAGTTGCGCTACGAATACCCGGAAGAAATCGTGCCCGCGGGAGAAACGCCCACGAGTCATTTGCGCGCTCTGACGATGCGCGGCTGCGCTTATCGGTGGCCGGGCGGGGTGCCCGCTGCCGTGCGCGAGAATATCGAGCACGAACTGCGCTTGATAGCCGAACTCAAATTCGAGCCATTTTTTCTGACCGTGCATGATGTGGTCGAATTCGCGCGTTCGCAGAAAATCCTCTGCCAAGGACGAGGGTCGGCAGCCAACTCGACCGTCTGCTATTGCCTGCGCATTACCGAGGTGGATCCGTCGCGCATGTCCATGTTGTTCGAGCGCTTTATTTCCAAGGAGCGCAACGAGCCGCCGGACATCGACGTGGATTTCGAGCACGAGCGGCGCGAGGAGGTGATTCAATATATTTACGGCAAGTACGGGCGCGAGCGCGCAGCCTTGGCCGCCACCGTGATTTGCTACCGCCCGCGCAGCGCACTTCGGGACGTGGGCAAGGCATTGGGACTGGATCTTGCACAAGTCGATAGCCTGGCGCGCGGCATGCAGTGGTGGGATGGCCAGCGTATCGACCCGGAACGCATTCGCGCCTCGGGATTCGAGCCTGATGATCCGGTGATATCGCGGCTCATTGCGCTGTCTGCTGAAATTCTGGGATTTCCCCGCCATCTATCGCAGCACGTGGGCGGTTTCGTCATCGCTCGCGGCCGCTTGGATGAGCTCGTGCCTATCGAGAATGCGACGATGCCGGATCGCACGGTGATTCAGTGGGACAAGGACGACCTTGATGCGCTGGGGCTTTTGAAGGTGGACGTGCTCGCCTTAGGCATGCTGACCGCCATACGGCGCACGTTTGATCTGGTCAATGAGTTTGGCGGTACCGGCGGCGGCAAGCTCGAGCTGGCGAATGTGCCGGGTGAAGATCAGGCCGTGTATGACATGATTTGCCGCGCCGACACCGTCGGCGTATTCCAAATTGAATCGCGGGCCCAAATGTCCATGCTGCCGCGCCTACGGCCGCGCAATTTTTACGACCTGGTGATCGAAGTGGCCATTGTGCGTCCCGGCCCCATTCAAGGCGAAATGGTGCATCCGTACTTGCGACGGCGCAGCGGAGAGGAAGCCGTGACCTACCCCAGCAAAGAAGTAGAAACGGTGCTCAAGCGCACGCTCGGCGTGCCGATTTTCCAAGAGCAGGTGATGCAGCTGGCAATTGTTGCGGCCGGATTTTCGCCCGGCGAGGCCGATCGATTGCGCCGCGCCATGGCAGCCTGGAAACGCAAAGGCGGACTGGAGCCATTTCAAAAGCAACTGATCGATGGCATGCACGCGAAGGGATATGAAGATGGTTTTGCCCAACAGATTTTCAAACAGATTCTCGGTTTTGGGGAATATGGTTTTCCGGAATGCGTTGTTGGTGAAACCCAGGTTGTGGATGCCGATACCGGAAGATGGCTGACTATCGATGAAATTGTCAGCGGGCGTGAGCGCCTTGAGAACACGCTGGCGTGCGACGATGAGCTGCATTTGAGGAAACGCAGGGTTGAGCGCGTCATTCGAAGCGGCGTAAAGCCCGTATGGCGCTTACGCACTGCGCTTGGCCATGAAATTATGGCAACGGCCGAACATCCTTTTATGACCATGAATGAGTGGCGTCCGCTTGGGAAACTCAAAGTGGGTGATCATGTCGCAACGGCGCGAGCTTTGCCCCTCCCAGGTCGTCGCAGATGGCCGCGATATCAAATCCTTGTCCTTGCTGATTTGATTGCAGAGGGCAATCTTTGTCATCCCAGTACGTTTTACTTCTATACCACTGAGTCTTGGCACTGCGATGAATTTGTAAAGGCAGTCGAGCGTTTCCCGAACACTAGAGCGGTAGTTGAACGTCACAAAGCATGTTTTTCCGTACGGGTTCGCCGAATCGATCGGAAGCGCCAGATTGGCGCTGTGAATTGGGCCCGCGCGCTGGGTATATGGGCTTGTGGGGCTAGGGCAAAACAACTACCGCGTAACGTCTTTGAACTTTGTGACAGTAATATCGCATTACTACTGGCGCGGCTTTGGGAGGGTGACGGTGGTTTTTCGCTGAAAGGCCATGCGTCATATGACAC
>JAQGOD010000144.1 GCA_028293775.1 Gammaproteobacteria bacterium | reverse complement strand
CAAATACTTGAGCGCGTCGGGGGATACGCCTTCCCCATGGGCCAGTGACCAGGCGCGCCGCTCCGCGCGTCGGCACACGGTGCGGGCGAGATGGCAGGCCGCCGCTGCTTGGCCGCCGCCGGGCAAGATGAATTCCTTGAGCGCCGGCAGAGTCTCGTTAAAAGCGTCCAATTCTTTCTCGAGCCGCTCCACATGCGCCGCGCTGATCATGGTGTGGCCGGGTATGCACAGCTCGCCGCCCAAATCGAACAGATCGTGCTGAATTTCGGTGAGCGATGTGCGGATTTCCGGCGGCAAAGCGCGGAATCCCAGCACCACGCCCACTGCGCTGTTGGTTTCATCGAGAGTTCCGTAAGCTTCCACGCGCAGGCTGTCTTTGGCCACGCGCGTGCCATCGCCCAAGCCGGTGCTGCCGTCATCGCCCGTACGGGTATAAATTTTGCTAAGCCGATTGCCCATGATTTAAATCCTTCGCTGGTACGACGTTAGCACAAGGTTTGATATCGTGGCGTCATGAACCATTCAGCGGAACTTCAAGCGGCCTTGGATGCGGCGGAGCAGGCAGCGGCCATCGCGCGCTCCTTGTACCAACACAATATCGAGGTTCGCATCAAGGCGGACAAATCCCCGGTGACCGAAGCGGATGTGCGCTGCGAGTTGGCGATTCGCGAAATCATCGAGACGCGCTTCCCTTCTCACGGGTTTTATGGCGAAGAAACCGGCTCGCATCACGAGGATGCCGAATACCTGTGGCTGGTCGATCCCATCGACGGCACCAAGGCTTTCGTGCGGGAGTACGCCATGTTTTCCACGCAAATCGCCTTGATGCACCATGGCGAGATTATGCTGGGCGTGTCGAGCGCGCCGATTTACGGCGAACTCGCATACGCGCAACGCGGGCGCGGCGCGTACTTGAACGGCAAGCCCATGTCGGTTAGCCGGGTGTCCACCATCGAGGACGCCGCACTGTCCTCAGGCAACATGAAAAGCCTTGCCACGGGCCCTACGTGGGCGCGCTACGGCGCGATGATCGCTCGGTTGAGCCGCATTCGAGGCTATGGCGATTTTCTGCATTATCATCTTTTGGCCTCGGGCAAAATCGATGCCGTGATTGAAACGGACATCAATATTTTGGACATCGCCGCCTGCGTCGCCATCGTCAATGAAGCCGGCGGCCGATGCACCCAATTGGACGGCACGCCCATTGCGCTTAAATCCACCACGGTGTTGGCCAGCAACGGACTCATGCACGAGCCGGTGCTAACCGCGCTGGGCTGATCCTTCCCTACGCGTCAATGCGCCTGCTTTAGCCAGCGGATTTCAAGTGCCGTGGCAGGACCGATGACCACTTCGTCCAGACTGTCGGGTTGCTGCCACTGTGCGGCGCTGAGCATGCGCCGGCCGGCCATCAGCTCTGCGAAGCGCTGCGGATAGAGCGGCTTCTGGGCGGGATCGCCATAGCCGTCGGGAAATCGCGGCGCATCGTTACCGGGAACATATTTGTCGCTGGCGCCCACCGTATGCAGCAATTCATGCGCAATCACCACGTTGTTTGCGCCGCTCATGCCAGGCTCGGCGAAGGCATAGACCACGCCGATCAGTCCCTTGGTCAGCCCCAGGGAGTGCGCTACCCGCGGCGTCAGCGCAGGATCGTGATAGAGCACGAAAATGCGAATGTCTTCCGGTTCGCCGGCATGCCCGCTTGCGCGCCAAGCCCAGTAGCGAAGCTTTAAACTCCAAAAGGCCGTGGCGAGGATGCCCGCGCTCGGCGCGCGTTGCGGCGGCGAGGAGGGCAGTGGCGGCCTCAGTCTTATCTTGACCGGTTCGCTCACATTCAAAGCATAACGCTGCGCTTCGCGCATGAAAAACTCGTGGAGGGGGTCGAAAGTTGCGGCATCGAGCGCGGCGAGATAGGTTCTCGTGGCGGCGCTGTCGTCGGCCGCGATGGGGTAGATGGCTACGTAAAGCGGCTCACGCCAGCGGGTGCTGCGATAGCGGTCCTGCCATGTCGTCAGCGCGACGACCAACAACACGGTTAATAAGAAGATGATGCGCAGCATCCGCCATCCGCGTGGCGGAGACTCGAGCCGAGGCTTCAATCCGACGCTTCTACATTAAAGTCGGCGACTTCGCCGTTGTTCGCGCTGTACGACACTATCAGCGGCTTGCAGCAAACCGGACAGTCCTCGATATAGGATTGCTCGGCCACCGACAAGTCAAGGGTCAGCGTGATGGGCTCCCCACAATGCGGGCAGGTCGTGTCTTGGCCTTGAATCAGAATCATGTGCCGCCGCTGGCCAGAATTTCGATGGATTTCAACGGTTTATTACCCCGGCATAGCCCTTCAAGTCTAGCTAGCGTGCGTGCCCGCCGCAAGCCGCTCCAACGAGAGATTGTGCCGTATCACACCTCACCGCGACTCTGACCGCTATACTTCGCCCATGGCTTTTCGGGGTTAATTACGGAGAAACATGGAGCCGACCGACACTTCCAAGCCGGATTACTTCCATCGGGTTGTAGATTGCCAGTGGGCATGTCCGGCGCATACCGACGTTCCAGAATATATTCGCCTCATCGCCCAAGGCGAGTTCACCGAGGCCTACATGGTGAACCGCGAGTCCAACGTCTTTCCGGGAATTTTGGGACGCGTGTGCGACCGTCCTTGTGAGCCCGCCTGCCGCCGCGGCCGCATCGAAGAGAAACCCGTCGCCATCTGTAGATTGAAGCGTGTCGCCGCGGATAATCGAGACGACATCGCGGCCTTGTTGCCCAAAGCCCCGCGCGAGAAAAACGGCAAGCGCATTGCCTGCATCGGTGCGGGGCCCGCTTCGCTCACGGTTGCCAATGATTTGCTGCCCTTAGGCTACGAAGTCACGATTTTTGAGCAGTACGGCGTGCCCGGCGGATTGATGCGCACCAATATTCCGGCATTCAGGCTTCCCGTCAACGTGCTCGACGAGGAAATCGGCTACATCGTCAACATGGGCGCGGACTTGCGGCTGAACTCCCCCGTCAAAAGCATGAAACAGCTTTTGGATCAGGGTGAATTCGACGCCGTGTTCGTAGGCTCCGGGGCGCCCAAGGGCAAGGAACTGGAATTGCCCGGACGCCACGATACCGACCGGATTCACATCGGCATCACGTGGCTGGAATCGGTGGCTTTCGGACACGTCGAACGCGTGGGCGAGCGCGTCCTGATCATCGGCGTCGGCAATACCGCCATGGATTGCTGCCGCAGCTCGCTGCGCCTCGGCGCCAAGGACGTGAAAGTCATGGCGCGCAAGCCGCGTCAGTTCTTCAAGGCCTCCGAATGGGAACTCGAGGATGCCGAGGCCGAAAAAGTCGAGATCGTCATCAACCACGCGCCCAAGGCCTTCATCAGCGAGGGCGGGCAGCTGAAGGGCATGATGTTCGAGAAATTGGAATACGACATCGAGAACGGCGACATCAAGGCCACGCGCTCATTGGGCGATGTGTTTTTCCCGTGCGACGATGTGATCCTGGCCATCGGCCAGGAAAACGCGTTTCCCTGGATTGAAAAGGGCATCGGCATCGAGCTCGACAAATGGCATGTGCCCAAGGTAAGTGGCCGCACCTTTCAATCGACCCGGCCGGAAGTATTCTTCGGCGGCGATGCGGCGTTCGGGCCCAAGAACATCATTTGGTCAGTGGAACACGGGCATCAGGCCGCCATTTCCATTCACCGGTTCTGCAATGACGAGGCCATCGAGGAGCGCCTGCCGCGCGGCGTGACGCTCTCCAGCCGCAAGATGGGCATGCACGAATGGGCATACAAGAACGAATACAACGGCGTGGAACGGCGCTTGGTCCCGCATGTGGGACTGGTGGAGCGCTTCAAGAAGATCAACATCGAAGTGGAGCTGGGATTCACGGCTGAAGAGGCGGCGCTCGAGGTTCAACGCTGCTTGAATTGCGATATGCAGACCGTGTTCACCGCGAAGCTGTGCATCGAATGCGATGCCTGCATCGATATCTGCCCGGTGGACTGCCTCACCATTACCCAGAACGGCGCCGAGCCCGACTTGCGCACTCGCCTGACCGCGCCGGCCACCAACCCGACGCAGGCGCTGTATGTCTCGGCGGCCCTGCCGCAAACCGCGCGGGTGATGGTGAAAGATGAAGACGTGTGCGTGCACTGCGGATTGTGCGCGGAGCGCTGTCCGACGGCGGCGTGGGACATGCAGAAATCGACCATCAGCGTTCCGTACGCCATCGACGAGGAGGTTCGTACATGCCCAGCCTGATTGCTGAGGCCAACCGCGTCAACGATTTCGTGGTGAAGTTCGCGAACGTGAACGGCACAGGATCCGCGAGCGCCAATTCGCTGATCATGAAAGCCATCTTCCGCATGGGTGTGCCGGTCACCGGCAAGAATTATTTTCCCTCCAACATCCAAGGCCTGCCGACGTGGTATGAGATCCGCGTGACTCGCGACGGCTACGCTGCGCGCGCCAGCCACGTCGACATCATGGTGGCGATGAATGCCGAAACCTACGCCAAGGATATCCGGGAACTTCGCTCCGGCGGATATCTGATTTACGACTCGACCTGGCCGCGCAGCTCACTTTTGGAGCGCGGTGACATCACCGTGATTCCCGTGCCGCTCGCCAAGCTGGTGAACGAAAATTTCGACGGCGTGCGCAACCGCATCTTGCTCAAGAACATCGCTTACGCCGGTGTCTTGGCGGCGCTCCTCGATGTGGATCTCGAGGTGATCAGCGGTTTGCTGAGCGAGAGCTACGGCAAGAAGCCCAAGCTCCTGGATTCGAACACGCGCGCGCTGCGCTTCGGCTATGACTACGTCAAGGAGCATTTGACCTCACCGCTGCCGCTGCGGGTCGAGCACATGGAAAAGACCCGCGGCCACATCATGATCGACGGCAATACGGCCGCCGGCTTAGGGTGCGTGTACGCGGGCGCGACGGTGGGCGCCTGGTATCCGATCACGCCCTCGACCTCGTTGATGGATGCCTTCAAGGGTTTCTGCGAGCGCTATCGCGTCGATGCGCAAACCGGAGAACGCAATTTCGCCATTCTGCAGGCGGAAGACGAACTGGCGGCGGTGGGCATGGTGCTGGGCGCTTCCTGGAACGGCGCGCGAGCCTTTACGCCCACCAGCGGTCCGGGCATTTCCTTGATGAACGAATTCATCGGGTTGGGATATTACGCCGAGGTGCCGTGCGTGATTTTCGACGTGCAGCGGGTAGGGCCCTCCACCGGTATGCCGACCCGCACGCAGCAGGGCGACATTCTGCTGTGCGCGTACGCATCGCATGGCGATACTCGCCATGTGCTGCTGTTCCCGGCCAATCCGGAAGAATGTTTCTACATGGCCGTGCAGGCGTTTGACCTGGCCGAACGCTTGCAGACCCCGGTGTTCGTGCTTTCGGACCTGGACATCGGTATGAACGATTGGCTATGCCCCGACTTGAAGTGGGACGATGCCTACAAGCCGGATCGGGGCAAGATATTGTCAAAGAAGGAACTGGACGGC
>JAQGOD010000142.1 GCA_028293775.1 Gammaproteobacteria bacterium | reverse complement strand
AATTCACACAATCTTATGAAGTCGGCTATGGCTCCGAAGGCCATGGTTTGAGCTACGGCGTAACCGGATATTACCGGCGCAATAAAGACAGCGTAACCGATGTGACCGAGTACCTCGGCAACGGCGTATCGCTCACGACCAAGACCAATCTGCCGAAGAGCGACTCGGCCGGATTCGAGTTTACCTCCAACGGCCGTCTAATCCCCAAGGTCACTTACAGTATCAGCGGCAATCTGTTTTACAGCCAGATCGACGCTTCGGCGCTGGGGTTATCGGGCCTACAGTCGACCACCGGCCTTAACGCGAAACTCAAGCTGGATTACCGGCCGACAAGCGATGACTCCGCGCAAATTACGGTCACTCGGACCGATAAACGGCTGACCCCGCAGGGTTACCTCAGCGCCATGAATCTCGTGAACTTAGGCTACAAACGCCAGCTGAAAACCGACCTGAGCGCAGTGCTCACGATGTCAGACATTTTCAACGGCCAGCGCTTTCAGCGATTCGCGAGCACGCCGACCTTCACGCAGGAATACCAGCGCATAACCCGGGGACGGGTGCTGTACGTCGGGTTGGTGTATTCCTTCGGATCTTCCAAGAAAGATAAGCAGCCGGGTTTCGACTACGACAAGCCTGAATGACGAGTCCGTTGGATCGGTGCAAGTCCCTCGAACGTTAGCGAACTAGAGAAGCAATCGGACCCATCCGGAGGACTTGCCGTCGCAGATTCTGTCCGTCTCCACGGACCACTCTTTTTTTGAAGTCCCCCAGTTTTCATTTGCAGCGACAAGCTGCACGGACTGTCGCGGGACCGCGTCCGACGCCGGCGCCATCGCGGTAAACAACATCAACGTGGTCATCGATGCGCTGATGACCACGCCGATCGCGGTAATCATCAAGATCGCGAGCATCACGTTGCCCTTGAGGTTTCGCACTGCAAAAGTTGCGTAAAGCCTGATCTTTTTCATACGCTTATAACCGTGCGTTTCGCCCGCGCTCGCGCGGGACTTGCCCAGTGTATATGCCTAAATCGACTCTAAATCCAACCTATTTGGGATGGATCCGTCGGTTTCGGGGACGAACTCGATGCGTGGGTGTATATCGGCCACACACGCATGAGTTTCCATAGGGCGTGAGCCAAATTCCATGCGAAATTCCCCCTTGAAGTTCCTGATTGTCGATGATGAGCCCCTGGCGCGATCCGCCTTGATCCGGCTTTGCGAGCGTAGTGCGGATGTGGACGTGGTCGGCGAGGCCGAATCCGGAGGGGCGGCCATCAAGGCGTCCGAAACGCTCCGCCCCGACGTGATGCTCCTGGATGTGGAGCTGCCGGATATGACCGGATTCGATGTGTTGCGTGTCGAGCCGCCGGAAACGCGTCCACTCGGCATCATGGTGACCACCCATGCCGACCATGCCGTCAGCGCCTATGATGCGGGTGCGCTCGATTGTCTCGTTAAACCGGTGAGTGCGGACCGTTTTGCGCAATCCATCGAACGTGCTCGACAATATTGCGATCGAAAGGGCGTGGCCCCGTCGCGCGGGCGAGATTCGCGCGCATCGCGTCCGCCCGAGGAAGTCGGCCGGATTCCCATAGCATCCACGAAGCTGCTGATTGGCGAGCGCGAACATCGGTTTTATCCGCTGCACGCGGAGACCATCGATTACATCGAGTCGGACGGCAACTATGTCACCCTGCGGACGCGAAATTCCAAGTACATCAGCCGCGACACCATCAAACGGCTGTCCATCGAATTGGCGGGCGTTGGGTTTGTGCAAATCGAGCGCTCGTTGCTGATCAACATTCGCGCCGTCCTGCACGTGGAGTCGGTCGGCCGCGGCGCCTTTGCCTTCACGCTATCCTCCGGTGCTTGCCTGCAATCGAGCGCCTCGTATCGCGAGGCGATCCTGAAGGTCTTGCCCATGAGACGGTTCTCCGGGCACCGATCGCCGCTGTAGCTACGAAGAACCCACAGCCAGCGAGACCAGGAATGCCAGGGATGCGACCAACATGACCGCGGTCGCGATCCACCCAAAGACCGCCAATCGACCGGCAATTTTAAATTGCCCCATGATTTTTTCATTTCTACCGAGTTGCATCACGAGCACCATCACCGGTCCGGCGACGATGGCATTCAGCGCCGCGGCCCATATCAGCGCCTTTACGGGACTGATTTTGAAAATATTGACGGCGGCGCCGACCAGCGTTGCCGCTGCGATGGCTGCATAAAAAGCCTTTGCTTGAGTGGGGTCGCGCGATAAGCCCACCGGCCAGCGCCTCGCTTCGCCCAAGGCGTAGGCCGCCGAGCCTGCGAGCACGGGGACTGACAACAGGCCGGTACCGACAATACCGAGCGCGAAGAGGGCGAAGGCGAAATTGCCCGCAATGGGCCGCAGCGCTTGCGCAGCCTCCGCGGCGCTCGATATTTCTCTTATGCCGTGGGCGTGCAACGTGGCCGCGGCGGTGGCGATGATAGCCAACGCGACCAGATTTGAAATGCCCATTCCGACCAGCGTATCGAGTCTGATGCGTGCGAGCGCGTTAGGCCCTTGCGAGGGGCGCTGAAGCAGCGGTTCGCGAACGGGTATGGCCTTTGTATCCTCGACTTCTTGAGCGGCTTGCCAAAAAAAAAGATACGGGCTGATGGTGGTCCCGAGCACCGCAACCACGGTAAGCCAAAACTCGTGGCTGGCCGAAAACTGCGGTACGACCAACCCGCGCAGGAACTCTGCCCAAGGCACGTGTACGACTAGCAGCGTTGCAAAATACGCGAACAGCGATAAGGTCAGCCATTTCAGAAAGGCCACGTAGCGCGTGTGGTGCAAAAATATTTGCCCGCCGGCGCAGACCGCGCTAAAGGCAAGCAGGTAAACCCAAACAGGGATCGTCGGCGCCAATAGCCGGCTGGCCTCGGCCATCGCCCCAAGATCTGCTCCAATGTTGCAGATATTGGCAATGACCAGTAATGCAACAGTGCTCTGCACGATCCAACTCGGATACGCGCTTCGAAGGTTGGCGGCGATGCCGCGACCCGTTGTGCGGCCGATCCGTGCACTGATGGCCTGGATCGACACCATCAAGGGGTAGGTAAAGACCAAGGTCCAGCTAAGCTGATAGCCGAACTGAGCGCCGGCTTGAGCATACGTGGCGATGCCGCTGGGATCATCATCCGCGGCGCCGGTGATGAGGCCCGGACCGAGTATTTGCCACAGCCGCGGCTTACTGGGCCCCACGACGTTGCTTTTGTCCGCCGCGGGCGCCTCTGGGGACTCTATGTTCGCGCCATGGTAGTCCTTATTGGTCATCTGCGGCAGCATTCTCGTCCAATGCCGTCGCGGCGCATACCCCCCAAAAAAACGCCACGGCGGAACTTCCAAATTTGGGCAAGGGAATGCAGTGATTTACCTGGATCCCGCCGGCCGTGGCGGGTAGCGCCACGGCCTCTTTACCGGAATGGTCAGAATTTCGCGGTAAACGCCACGAACAGCTGCCGGCCGAACAGGTCGTAGCTGTCATAGGTGTTCGCCTGCCCGCCCGGCGCAATGAACGAGTTGATCAGGGGCGGATCCTTGTCGAGCACATTGTTGGCGCCGGCCCGTACCTGCAGCACCGAATTGACGTTCCACGTAGCCTGCAAGTCTAGATAGTTGAAAGCCGGAATGCCGGCGTTGAAGAAGTCGTACCCGCCCCAGGTGGCGTAATGCAAGGTCGGATCCCCCGAGTTGTTGTCTTGCGAGACCTTGCCGATGTAGCGCCAGGTGGCCGAGGCGGAGACATTCCAGGGGGTGTCCCAGGTCGTGCGGAAAATATGGTGCCAGCGTGGATTGATGGTTTGGCAGGTCTTGCCGAAGAGCCCGGCGCAATCATAGGTATGGGCGCCCGGCAGCGGCGTGGCAGTTGAATGCTGCAAGTAGGCGCCGTTCAGTTGCCAGTTCAGAGAACCAAAGCCGGGCGGCAAATCCAATCTGTAGGCCGTTTGCACGTCGATGCCGCTGACCAGCACAGCGCCCACATTCACGTTGGTCTGCACGATGTATCCGCCGCCGGCGATGGTCGCGCCGGTCAAGCTGCCCGTGTTCGGATTGCGCACGACCTGACTGCAGTAGATCGGATCGCCGGTGTTGGCGCAATTATTCACGATAACCGAGGCCGGCACCGTGCTGATCAAACCAGTCACAGCGATGTGGTAGTAGTCGATGCTGCCCGTGAAGTGCGGAATCTGTGACGGCGCGAAGTTCACACCGATGGTGTAGGTTTCACCTTGTTCAGGCTTCAACAGCGGATTGCCGCCGGTTAGTTGCGACAGTTGCCCGGCGGCGCCTTGCGGTATCGTATTGGTCGTGCCGCCGTTGCCGTACTGCGCAGCGGTCACTCCCTGCCGCTGGCATTGGGCAAGGGTAAACTGTGCCGGCACCAGTGCGCCCGTGCTGCTCTGGGTGGGGGCGCAGGGGTCATTGCCGAACTGGATCAGCCCGACGAGCTGCGGGTTGTACAGTTCGATCACGCTCGGCGCGCGGATCGCCTTGTCGTAGGAGGCACGGAAGCGGTAATCGGCGATCGGCGCGTACTGCACCTCGAATTTGTAGGTATTGGTGATGGTCGAGGGCGCACCGGCGTACGAATAATCCGAATGCCTGAAGCCCGTGTCGAACAGCACCTCCTTCGCAAAGGGCTTATCCTGCACCAGCGGCGCGCGTAGCTCCGCGAATTCCTCGCCCACCGTCAAGCTGTTGTCGATCGGCACCGCGGCGCTGCCGAATCCGGACAGCAGGCCGCTCTGCTCGGCCGAATCGGGCTGGAAGAATTCATGGTCGTTGCGATGCTCGTAGCCTATGTTGAAGCCGAGGCCATCGGTCGCCAAAGGCGAGGTAATCCCGTATTTGCCGAGATGTCCGGTGACTTCCGCATGCAGAGTGCGCAGGGTCGAGGTGCCCTGACCGGTGCCCGAGAGATACAGATAATTGAGCTGCTGCTGGGTCACGCCGCCGTCAGACCAGATGTTGTACGGCACGCAAGGGGGGCCGCTGACGCATACCGGCGCGGCCGGCGTTCCCGTAACCTGCAAGGCGTTATCGATGCTCGCGAAATTCAGGAATTTTTGGTTCGAGTTGAAGAAGGTCGTGTAGTAATACTGGCCGTAGAGGTCATAGCTCCACGCCTCCGCGAAGTCGCCCTTGCTGCCGAGAACCGCCCGGTAGTTTTGGTGCTCGAAGTCCGAAAAGCGTCCGCCGCCCTCGATGTTGCGCCGGCCGATTTCGACATTGGTGCAATTCGGCGATAACGCGCCGCCACTGATCGTGCAGCCCGCGTCAGGCGCGGCGACTGCGGCGGAAATTTGCGCCGGCGTGCAAAGGGTTGACTGCTGCTGCGTGCTCAAGAGCGGATTGTTGCAATTGACGTTGTAGTTGTTGGTCAGCGGATCGAGCGGATTCGAGCCTTTGAACAAGGCCGCGGGCGCGATCTGCTGATGGGTTCTATCATCCATGAAG
>JAQGOD010000129.1 GCA_028293775.1 Gammaproteobacteria bacterium | reverse complement strand
TTTCATTAGCGGTGCCAACCCGTGATCGCCCAGCACGGACCCGCGAAACCCACTCTGACGTTCGTTCAGATCTGGAACATGTGCTTCGGGTTTCTGGGTCTGCAATTTGCCTTTGCCTTGCAGAACGCCAATGTCAGCAGAATTTTTCAATCGCTGGGCGCCGATCTGGACCAAATCCCGATCATGTGGATCGCGGCGCCGCTGACGGGCCTGTTGGTTCAACCCGTGATCGGCTACTTCTCCGATCGAACGTGGACGCGGCTCGGCCGCCGCAAGCCGTACTTCGTTACCGGTGCCGTGCTGGCAGCGACAGCACTTTGGCTCATGCCGCGCGCACCGACTTTATGGTTCGCGGCTGCGTTGCTGTGGGTGCTCGACGCCTCCATCAATGTCGCGATGGAGCCCTTTCGCGCATTCGTAGGCGATCAGCTCGCTCCGCCGCAACGCCCGTTGGGCTATGCCATGCAAGGTTTCTTCATTGGTTTGGGCGCGGTCGTGGCGAGTGCCTTGCCGTGGATCTTGGCGCAATTCGGTCTCAGCAACAGCGGTGCGGACGCATCGGGGCAGGCCATGATTCCGGCGACCGTGCGCCATGCCTTTGACGCCGGTGCCGTGGTACTGCTCTTGGCAATGCTATGGACGGTCCTGCGCACCCGGGAGTATCCCCCGGAGGAACTGCAGTCTTTCAGCGACGCCTTACCACCGGCGTCTTTGTCGGTCGCTTCACACGCTTCGGGGCGGCTGCGCGGCATTTTGTGGAGCGGCTGCGGATTTATCGGTTCCGGAATGATCCTAAGTCTTCGACTCGACCGCCAGCTCTACTTAGTCTGCGCCGGTGCACTGTTGTGGGGCCTGGCATTGCTGGTCCACAGTTTCGTGCCGGGGCGAGGCGGGTTCAGCAGCGTGATGCGCGATCTCGAGGATATGCCGGACACGATGCGCCGTTTGGCGCCGGTACAGTTCTTTTCTTGGTTGGGGCTCTTTGCCATGTGGATCTATACCACCGCGGCCGTGGCGCAAGTGCATTTCGGTTCGAGCGATCCCAAGTCGGATGCATTCAACCAAGGCGCCAACTGGGTCGGCGTCCTGTTCGCGACCTACAATGGCTGTGCCGCGGTCGCTGCGATTTTCATCCCCCAGTTGGTGAATCGAGTGGGCTTGAGGTATAGCCACTTGATCAATCTCTGGATTGGCGGTGTCGCGCTCCTATCTTTCGTCGTGATCCGCAATCCTTATTGGCTGCTGCTATCGATGGTTGGTGTCGGCACCGCGTGGGCATCCATTCTGTCGCTGCCATATGTGCTGCTGTCGGACAGTCTGCCCGCAAAAAAAATGGGCCTATACATGGGCATATTCAATTTCTTCATTGTCATCCCGCAGTTGGTCGCGGCGAGCGTGCTGGGCTTATTGCTGAAGTGGCTGTTTGGCGGCGCCCCCCTGTACGCGCTTGCGATCGGCGGGATAAGCTTTTTAATTGCCGGCGCGTTGGTATTGCGCGTTGCCGATCCGACGCGGATTCATGCTCTCATTGAACGCCCCGCACGATTGTCGAACCACTAAGCGTGCGGGAAACACCATGGACGTGGCCGGTTCGTCGCATATCGACTTGAGCAGGGTATCAACCAGGACTTCTGCCGCGCGGCGGGTGTCCTGCATGATGGTTGTCAGGGGCGGGTTGGCAAGACTCGCCGAGGGAATGTCATCGAAGCCGACGACGGCGACGTCGGCAGGAATGCGAACGCCCTCATCTCTGAGCGCATGCATTGCGCCGATGGCGATCAGATCCGAAGCGGCAAAAATGCCATCGAAGGGCTCTTTGCGGCTCAGCAGTTCGCGGGCCGCTCGATAGCCGGACTCCTCCGTGGTAAAGGCGTCGACTTGCAATTGCGGCAGGGCGAAAGCACCGGATTCCTCGATCGCAGCCACATAACCGCGATAGCGCTCGAGAAATTCCGGATAGTGGTTCGATGCATCGCCGAGAAATGCCAATCGGCGCCGGCCCAGATCCAACAAGTGTTTCGCGGCGTCATATCCGCCTTGGAAATTGTCGCATCCGATGGATATCCCCGGCTGTCCTTCTATTACTGCGCCCCAGCGCACGAAGTGCGTACCGTGCGCGACCAGCTGTTCCAGTCGGGCCCTATACTCCACGTAGTCGCCGTAACCCAATAGGATGATGCCGTCGGCTTTCTTGCTGTCCTCATAGGTCACGTGCCAATTGCTCGCCGGCTCCTGGAACGAAATCAGCAAGTCGTAACCGCGTTGCGCGCATATCCGGATAATGTGCCCGAGCATGGACAGGAAGAACGGATTGATGAGCGAATCGTCCGGGGTTGGATCTTCGAAGAATAGAAGCGCGATGGTATTGGAGTGCTGGCTGCGCAAATTCGAGGCATTTTTATCGACGGTATAATTTAACTTAAGGGCGATTTCCTCAATGCGCTTGCGGGTCTCTTCGCTGACCGTCGGACTGCCGCGCAACGCGCGCGAAACGGTAGATTGCGAGACACCTGCGAGATAGGCGATGTCGATGGATGTGGGCTTGGCAGGCATGCCCTCAGATTATGTGCCGACGCCGATTGCTCTGCCAGAAATTATTTGAGAGTTGCCGCGCACAATATCATTTGCGGGAAACGAGTTTCGGTGGATCGTCAGGCATTCCCGCGCTAGGCGCTCTGCTGCGGTGAGGAACTTGTCTCGAATAAAGATGTCCGAAAGCGTACCGACGCAAGGGATACTTTAGCCAATGGCTCGGGAGGGGAAGGCCGCAAGGCGCAATGCCGTTTTTGTAGTTGTCATACTAGGACACGCAATGCTAATCGTGGTTTTTCTACGGCCGGATCTGCTGACGAAAGACCAGCTCGCAAAAAACGCCTCATCACTGCTGCTATTGGACCTATCGATCCCTATGCCTCCGCGTAACGCCGTACCGCCTCCGGAGGCGGTTACAAAGGAACATGAGGCAAAAAAGTTGCCTTCATCGTATAGAGCAAAGGTTGACTCTGCGTCCCTGGATTCTGGAGCTATCTCCTCTTTAGACACGCCGCCTTCACCGCCCGGCATCGACTGGTACCAACAAGGACAACAGGTTGCGACCTCGCAGGCTGAATTAATATTCAAAGAGCTCAAGAGTT
>JAQGOD010000124.1 GCA_028293775.1 Gammaproteobacteria bacterium | reverse complement strand
TGGTGACGCTGATGGGGGCCGCCGTGTCGGATGGCCTCGCCGACGGGCGCGTCATCAGCGGTGTGGGCGGACAATACAACTTCGTCGCGATGGCTCACGCCTTGCCCGATGCCCGTTCCATCCTGACCTTGCGCAGCACTCGGGAAAAAAATTCGCTGCTCACTTCCAATATCGTCTGGAATTACGCCAACGCGACCATTCCTCGGCATCTTCGCGACATCGTCGTGACCGAATACGGGGTCGCCGATCTGCGCGGCTTGACCGATGAGGACGTCATCGCCGCATTGCTCAATATCGCGGATTCGCGTTTCCAAGAGAGCCTGAAGCGGCAAGCGCAAGCTGCGGGAAAATTGCGCCAGGGCTATACGATTCCCGATATGCACCGGAACAACAATCCTCGTGCGGTGGAGGAGCGGTTCGCCTTGGCGCGCGCCCGCGGGATGTTTTCGGAGTTTCCTTTCGGCACGGATTTTACCCGGGAGGAAATCGTTCTGGCGAAGGCGCTGGAAAAGTTGAAACAAACGATGTCGGGCGGCTGGCCGCGTGTCAAGACCCTGGCGGCGGCAATCACGTCACTTGATATACCAGCGGGAGTCAAGCCCTACTTGGAGCGCATGTCCTTGAGTTCCCCGCGCAGCCGGCAAGAATGGCTCTGGCAAAGGCTTCTGGTACGCGAACTGCGCGCGATTGCCTAGAGACAGGCTCTAGCCGGCGCGGTTGGATTGTGTCCGGGCCCGCGGGTGAGTAACCTTGCAACCCGGCTTATCGTGCGGAGCGAGTTATGAAAATCGGCGTACCCAAAGAAATCAAGATTCATGAATACCGCGTAGGGCTGGTGCCCGCCGGCGTTCGCGAGCTCGTCGATGCGGGACATCAAGTGCTGGTGCAAAGCGGCGCAGGGGCGGGCATAGGCTTCGACGATGCTCATTATCAAGCGGCAGGCGCCTCGATCTCGAAGAAAGTGGAAGACATATTCGGCTCGACCGATCTCATTGTGAAGGTCAAGGAACCGCAGTTGGACGAGTGCAAGATGCTGCGTGCCAATCAGACCTTGTTTACTTATTTGCACTTGGCGGCCGACCGCGAGCAAACCCTTGCACTGCTCGCTTCCGGGGCAACCGCCATTGCCTACGAAACCGTGACTGCGCCGGATGGCTCCTTGCCTTTATTGACCCCCATGAGCGAAGTTGCCGGCCGAATGTCCGTGCAAGTGGGTGCCAATTGCCTGCAGAAGGCCAACGGAGGATTCGGCGTGCTGCTGGGCGGGGTGCCCGGCGTCGCCCCGGCCAAGGTCGTGGTCTTGGGCGGCGGCGTCTCCGGAACCCACGCGGTGGAAATGGCGGTCGGACTGCGCGCCGATGTCACGGTGGTGGACCGCTCGGTCAAGCGTCTGCGGGAACTATCATCGATTTTTGGAAGTCAGCTGAAAACCGTGTACTCCACTGCGCATGCGATCGAAGAGCTGGTGCGCGAGGCCGACCTCGTCATCGGTGCTGTCCTCATCGCCGGTGCTGCCGCGCCCAAGCTCGTAACGCGGGCCATGGTCAAAACCATGAAAGCCGGTGCCGTGCTGGTGGACATTGCAATCGATCAAGGAGGCTGTTTCGAGACCAGCCGCCCGACCACTCATGCGGAACCCACCTATATGCTGGACGGCGTCATCCACTATGCGGTTACCAACATGCCCGGTGCCGTGCCGAGAACCTCCACCTTTGCGCTCACCAATGCGACCCTGCCGTACGTCAAGGCGCTGGCGGACTACGGATGGCGCGCGGCGCTCTCGAAGGACTCAGGGTTGGCTCAGGGTTTGAACGTGCACGCCGGCCAACTGACGCACGAAGCGGTCGCTAGCGCACTGGGACTGGATTATCGAGCCTACCGCGCAGCGTAGCCGCTCCCGCAGAACTCCAGGAAGGGGTTCGCTAAGCGCAGGTGTATAAAGGATGAAGAAAAAGCGGCATGTTCCAAAATTTCGTCGTGCGACGCCCGCGCTGCGCCGCGAAGCTCTGATCGAAGCCACTCTCGGCTGCTTGAAGAAATTCGGCCACGAGGGAATTTCGGTGCGCCGCATCAGCGCCGCGGCCGGCGTTTCCATCGGTTTGATCAACCATCACTTTCCGAATAAGTCGGGATTGATTGCGGAAACGTACGAGAATTTGGCCCTGTCCTTGCAAGACTCGCTGCGTTCCAGCGCGCAAAACCGCAAGGCATCGCCGCGCACGCGCTTGAGCGATTTCTTCCGCGCATCGTTTGCGCCCGAGCTTCTGGATCCGCAACTGTTCAATGTGTGGGTGGTGTTTTGGAGCATGGTGGCGCATTCGCCCGAAATTCGCGCCGTGCATGATCGTACCTACGGTAAGTACCGGTCGATCTTGGAAGCCCTGTTGGGTGAGCTGGCCAAGTCGGGGGCTGCGCCGCAATTGAAGCTGCGCGCCGCCGCGATCGCCTTGACCGCGCTGCTCGACGGGCTCTGGGTTGAATTGAGCTTGAGCTCTGAGACGTTCAAGCCGAGCGAGGCCATCGCCATTTGCGAGGATTGGGTGAACGCCCTGTGCGCCGGCGCTTTTCCGCGCATGGTGCGCGACAAACCTCACAAAACTTAACAATTCTTGTTGTTATACTATCGTTCAACAAGCATTGCTAAGGCCGTACGTGGATTCAATACGCCGAGACTTGGACGAGGACTTCAGCCTGCCCGGATGGATATACCGGGACGCGGATTTCCTGCTGGCTGAAAAAGAACGGATCTTCGCCGCATCGTGGCAGGTCGTTTGTCATTTGAATGACATCCCGCACGCCGGCGACTATCACACGCTGGAGTTCTTGGGCGAGCCCATCGTGGTCGTTCGCGGATCGGGGTTGGCCGTGAAGGCGTTCTTCAATGTATGCCGTCATCGCGGTGCGAGACTTCTCGACGGCGCGTCCGGAACTTGTCCCGGCCGCATCGTGTGTCCGTACCATGCTTGGACCTACGATCTTGGCGGAGCGCTCGTAGCCGTACCGCACCGCAAGGAATTCGTGAATTTCTCGCTGGATCGATTCGGCCTCAAGCCTATCGAGGCCGAGGTCTATCAGGGCTTCATTTTCGTGCGGCTGAAAGCGGGCCTGCCGAGTGTCGCCGAGATGCTGGCACCCTATCAGCGCGAATTGGCGGCCTATCGCCTCGA
>JAQGOD010000100.1 GCA_028293775.1 Gammaproteobacteria bacterium | reverse complement strand
CATTCGTCATTCTTGTCGGGTAAAATCCCCGCCGCAAAGCGAACACCCGTCTTAATCGTAATATGGAAGCGTGGCCGAGCGGTTGAAGGCACTAGTCTTGAAAACTAGCAAAGGAGCAATCCTTTCGTGAGTTCGAATCTCACCGCTTCCGCCACTGATACGGATTTGTATGTCCTCTAGCGTCGGCGACACCCCCAGTGATGGCGCGCCTTCAGTTTTTCTGAGCTACGCCTCAGAGGATCGCGAGGCGGCCCGACTCATTGGAGATGCTCTGGCGGGCTTCGGGCTCGAGGTTTGGCTCGATGAAAGTGAGCTGGGTGGCGGAGACTTGTGGGATCAGAAGATCCGCAAGCAGATACGCGAATGCGACTATTTCATGCCGCTCGTATCGGCTCGAACCGAAGCCCGGCACGAGGGGTACTTCCGTCGGGAATGGCGTCTGGCCGTCGAGAGAACTCTCGATATGGCTGATGACCATCCCTTTCTTCTGCCCGTCGTCATCGACGACACGAATCAGACTGGCGCCCGAGTTCCGGAGAAGTTCCTCCTGGTCCAATGGTTGAGAGTTCCGGGAGGGCGTTCGACGCCCGCCTTGGAGGCGCTTTGCCGCCGCATTAAAAGCGGCGAGACCGTGGAGCAAAAGACTGCTCGGAAATCCTTAAGCAGATCGGCCCAGGCTGCCTCGCCGGCCCTCAAGGACTATCCGCAATTTCCGAAGCAAGAGCAGGGGCAACCCGTCCGCTTCGGGCTTCAGGCGATCGGATGGGCGCTTCGCTCGGGCTGGATATTTTTCAATCGATTGCCGCGCTGGGTCAGAATTGTCGCCTACGTTTGGCTGAGCATCGCTTTACTGTCCTCCCGGGGTTGTTCCTCGCCCTCGCGACACGCTGATCGCACACAGATCTCGCCTGCCACTACCGAGAAGCTCAATACTATTTCGGACAAGTATCACGGCAGCTTCAACGCCGCCGATATTACAAAGCTGGGCATGCAAATTGCCACCGAGCTCTCGAAAGACGATCAGGAAGCCGTGGCGGTTCGAAGCCCACTGCTGGCCATACCCTTTACCGCCCCTGCCGGCGATGCAGCCGGGGAAAAGCTTGCGGATTCCGCGTTCGCTCAGGTGTACGGAAGGATCGCGATCTCCCACCACGGGCAGGTAGGCTTGGCCACGCAAGCAACGTCGTCTCGCGATTTGGGAGCGGCTCTGGAACGCGCACACTCGAGCCATTCGTCTTACGTTCTATTGGGCACTGTCGATCAGGACCCCGGTAAGGTGCCCGGTAAGGCTTCGACCCAATTGCTGACCGTCAAGATCGCCGCGGTGCCCGATGGCTCCATCGTGTGGTCGAAGGCCTATCCTGTGCCCGGCGCGGACCCCGCGATGATCGCAGCCGACGTGGATTCAAAAATACCATCGCTGGACGAAAAGTAAGGTTTCACTATGAAGACGATGACTCCCACGCTGGCTGTGCTGGCGCTTGCCGTTGCTTTCGCCGCGCGCGCCGGAGATACGGTCGCCGTGAATACGGTCGCCGTGAATACAGTGCGCAACCTATCCACGAGCAAGCAACTGTTCGAACCGGTGCCGGGAGCTCCGCTACGCCTCAATAGCCTGCCGATGGGCATCGCACAGTCTTCGGATGGGCGTTTCCTTGCCATTCTCAATGCCGGCTATGGCACGTACGAATCGCAATACGCGCAATCGATCGCGCTGCTGGACACCGACACCGGCAAGTTAACGGACTTCCCTGAACTGCGTACCCAACTGAGCGCGCCCCAGACCTTCTATCAGGGCATCGCCTTCAGCGCGGACAATACTCATGTCTACGCGAGTCTCGACTCGCTCACGGCGCCCGAGGGAGGTAAACCCAATCAGACCGGCAACGCCATCGCCGTGTACAAAGTAGCCGATGGCAAGCTGGTCGCGGAGCGTTTGATTCCGGTCCCGCTGCAGCGGCTCGCCAAAGGCAAGGCGCAGAACCGGATGGGCGCTGCACTACCCCAAGGGATGGCCATCCCGGCACCCGCCGGTATCGCTTTGGTAGGCAATACGGCAGGAAATGAACAACTGCTCATCGCCGATGAATTCTCGGACGACGCGCTGCTTTTGGACACCGTGACTGGCCAGGTCATCCACCGCTTCGATCTTTCCTCGGCGCCGACCGTTCCGGCGTCTTTCCCGATCAGCGTCATAGCGACTCGTGATGGCAAGCGCGGATTCGTGGCGTTGTGGAACGATTCAGCGATCGCCGAGCTTGATTTGCGCAGCGGCAAAGTGGTGGCGCGGCTGCCGTTGCTTGCGCCGCAGAGCGCGACCGCGCCTGGCTCGCATCCGGCCGCGCTGGCGCTCAGCCCGGATCAAAAGACTCTGTATGTTGCGCTCGCCAACCGGGACGTAATTGCTGCGGTCGCCCTCGACGGCTTGCGGCCGCGAGTGGCGGCAATGCTGGATACGCGCCTTCCAGGCCAAGAACTTTTCGGCGCCATTCCGGACGCGGTTGCCGTATCTCCGGACGGCAAGCGCCTCTATGCAGCGAATGCAGGTACAAATGCGGTGGCGGTCTTTGATGTCGAGCACAAGGGCGCCGCTGGCCGCTCCTCCATACCCGCTCGCCCGCTGGGTTTCATCCCGACTGAGTGGTACCCCACGGCTCTCACCGTCGCCGGGCAGCGGCTTTACGTGGCGACCGGCAAGGGCGACGGCACAGGACCCAACAAGGACGCACAGCGCGTAGTCGATTCGGTCGAGCCAAGCCACCGTGCGCACGCTTACATCGGCACCCTGCTTTACGGCTCGCTGGCTGCCATCGAGCGCGGCGAAGCGGAGAAGAGTCTCGGTACGCTGACGCGCGCAGTTGAAAAGAGCAACCTCATGGCAGCAATGCAGCAGCACATCCGCTTTGGCAATGGCGGCCATCCCATCAAACACGTCATTTACATCATCAAGGAAAACCGAACTTACGATCAGATTTTCGGGGACCTCGGTGTGGGCGATGGCGATTCCTCGCTGACGATGTACGGCAAGGAGGTCACGCCCAATCAGCATAAGCTCGCCCTGCAGTTCGGCGTGCTCGACAATTTTTACGATTCCGGCGAGGTCTCCGGCGATGGTCATGTTTGGTCGACAGCCGGCATTACCAGCGACTACAACGAGAAAACCTGGCAGCAGACCTATCGTGGCAGCGAGCGTATGTATGATTTCGAAGGCGTGGTCGAGGGCGCGTATCCTCTGGAGTCGAACATTGCCGATGTGGACGAGCCTGCGAGCGGCTACCTGTGGAGCAACTTCGCTCGACACGGCAAGTCGCTCTACCA
>JAQGOD010000096.1 GCA_028293775.1 Gammaproteobacteria bacterium | reverse complement strand
GACATGACTCAGCAAGTCAGCCGCTCCCTGCAATTCTATTTGGCCTCGGGCAGCGGCCGCGCACAGCCGGATCAAATCTTGATCTGCGGCGGTTGCGCCAATATTCCCGGCGTCGCCGATGTCATCTCGAGCCGCGTCGGCGTGCCGGCCGACAAAGGCGATCCGCTCGGCAACATGAAAGTGTCGTCCAAGGCAAAAGCCCAAGCAGTGGCGCGCGATGCCACCGCATTACTCACAGCCTGCGGCCTAGCGCTGCGCAGCTTCGACTAAAGAGTAGCCATGCCGCGTATTAATCTACTTCCCTGGCGCGAACAAGAACGAAAGGTTCGACGGCGCGAATTCCTGGTTGCCATCGGCGGCGCGGCGATCGCCGGCATCATCTTCGTCGGCGGCGGCAAGTTGCTGTACGGCAGCTGGATCGACGCGCAGAACGCGAAGAACAATCTTCTGAAAAAGGAGATCGTCAAGCTCGACGCGCAGATCGCCGATATTCAAGATCTCGAGAACCGTAAGCAGCGCTTGGTGGCGCGCATGGAAATCATCGAGAAGTTGCAGCGCAAGCGGCCTGAGATCGTGCACCTGTTCGACGAGCTGGTGAAAACGGTTCCGGAAGGCATTTATCTGACGCAGATCAAGGAGACCGGCAAGAAGCTCGAAATGAAGGGCGTCGCCCAGTCGAGCACGCGCGTCTCGACGTTCATGCGCAACATCGATTCGTCCTCGTGGATGGACAACCCCCAGCTGCAAGTGGTCGAGACCTCAAAGGATTCGCCGACGGGCGGCTCCAGCTTCACTCTCAGCAGCGATGTGATCGGGGTCGATGTGGAAAACGGCGGCGAAACAACGGTTAAGAAGGTTGCGGCGAAATGAACTTCTTCGATCAACTCCGTACTATCGATCCGCGCGACGTAGGCCGCTGGCCCGTGGCGGTGCGCGGATTCTTCGTGGTTCTAGGCTTCGCCGTGGTCGCCGCGCTCGGCTGGTATTTCGTCGTCTGGAACGACGATCGGCCCCTGCTGCAGAAAGCGGAAGCCGACGAATTGGACCTGCGCGCGCAATTTGAAAGCAAGCAGCAGCGTGCTGCGAATCTTGATGCGTATCGGGCCCAGATCGGCGAAATGGAACGCAGCTTCGGTGCGATGTTGCGGCAATTGCCCGGCAAAACCGAGGTGCCGAATCTTCTGGTCGATATTTCGCAAACCGGTCTGGCTGCGGGCCTCCAGGAAAAGCTGTTCCAGCCGGGAAGCGAGAAGAGCAACGGCTTCTACGCGGAACTGCCGATCAAAATCAAGCTGGTGGGCAGCTACCACGACTTTGGCAGATTCGTGAGCGGCATCGCTGCATTGCCGCGCATCGTGACTTTAAATGACATCCAAATTTCGCCGGTGGATGCAAAGAGCGGCTACGACAACTTGACCATGGACGTGACCGCTAAAACTTACCGCTACATCGAGGATCAAGGGGCTGCGAAACCGGCCCCGAAGAAGACGGCAGCGGCGGGAGGCACGACGTGAGACAGACAACGAGTATTGGCCTCATCGGCATCGTGCTCGCGGCATTGGTCGCGTCCGGCTGTTCCGGAGGTCAATCGAATTTACAGAGCTGGATCGAGGCCACCAAGAAGAAGCCCGGCGGCCGCATTCAGCCGCTGCCCGAAATAAAACCTTACGAAACTTACGTGTACTCGGCCGCCAACCTGCGCTCGCCGTTTCAACCGCAGGGCCCGAATGCGGCCGGCCAGGCTAACTTGCGCCCAAGCTCGCGGCGCAGCCGCGAATTCTTGGAAGGCTTTTCACTGGACACCTTGAAGATGGTGGGCACGTTCAAGGTGGGCGGCAATTTTTACGGGCTCGTGCAATCCAAAGACGGCCTCGTGCATAAGGTTCAGCCGGGGAATTACCTCGGCCAGAACGACGGGAAAGTGACAGAAATAACCGGCGGCAGGATTAGCCTGGTCGAAATCATTCCGGATGGTCTCGGCGGCTACATAGAGCGACCGGCCTCGTTGGCATTGGCCAATTGAGGCCACAGGGAGATGAAAGCATGATTAGAATTCAATTTCGAACGGCGATGATGGGCGCGATGGCATTCGTCGCATTGGCTGCGGCCAGTTTCACGGCGCAGGCCGCTGATCCGGTTCAGCTCACGTCGGTCGACGTTCAAACCTTGTCGGGTCAACAGGTGCAGCTCAAACTGCACATGAGCGGCCCGGCTCCCGAGCCGCTGCCCTTCACCATCGACAAGCCGGCGCGCATCGCGTTCGACTTGCCCAACACAACGCTCGCTCTCGCGTCGCGTCGTTTCGACGTGCACTCCGGCGGCGTCGACACGGTCCTTGCTGCCGAGGCCAACGGCCGCGCGCGCTTGGTCGTGAACGTCGATAATTTGATGCCGTACACCACGAAAGTGGATGGCAACATGATTGTGGTCACGTTGGGCCAGCAGCCCGGCGCCGACGTCGGCAAGCCCGTCGCGCCGCGCGCCGCAGCGAACTCATCCGGCGCGCCCACGGAACGCGCGATCCGCACCATCGATTTTCGCCGTGGTTCCGATGGCACGGGCCGCGTGATCGTACAGCTCACCGATCCGCGCACGCCGGTGAACGTGCGCCAGGAAGGCCAGCAGATCGTCGTCGACTTTGCCGGCACCGTCATGCCGAAGAATTTGATGCGCCGTTACGACGTGATGGATTTCGCGACGCCGGTGCAAACCGTCGATGCGGTCCGCGTCGACGGCAGCTCGCGCCTCGTGATCAGCTCGCAGGGGGATTTCGAACAGCTGGCGTATCAGTCCGACAGCCAATACACCGTTGAAATCAAGGCTTCCTCGAAGCGCACGGCGGGTGCGGAAGAGAAGAAGGAATACACCGGTGAGCGCTTGACCTTGAACTTCCAGGATATCGACGTGCGTTCGGTATTGCAGCTGCTCGCGGACACCAGCGGCCAGAACATCGTGGTCAGCGATTCGGTCTCCGGCAATCTGACATTGCGGTTGCAGAACGTGCCTTGGGATCAAGCGCTCGACATCGTGCTGCGCACCAAGGGCTTGGACAAGCGCCGTCAGGACAACGTCATCATCATCGGACCGACCGAAGAGCTGGCGACGCGTGAGAAGGCCGAACTCGCCGCTCACAAAGAGGTGCAGGAACTCTCGCCCACGCACACCGAATTCATGCAGGTCAATTACGCCAAGGTGGGGGACCTGGCGAAGTTGATCAAGTCCACCAATGCCAAGGAATCCATGCTCTCGCCCCGCGGCAGCCTGTCGGTCGACGAACGCACCAACACACTGCTGGTGCAGGACACCAGCGATAAGCTGGCCGATATCCGCCGGCTCGTGCAGACCCTGGACGTGCCGGTCAAGCAGGTATTGATCGAAGCGCGCATCGTCATCGTCACCGATACCTTTGAGCGCGATCTCGGCGCCAAGTTCGGCGTCAGCACCGCGCAACAAAATGGTCCTGGCGGTCTCTTGGCCGTCACCGGCAACGGCGTCGGCGCGAACCAGATCGTCAACAGCGGACTCGGAAGCTTGCCGGCGACCACGCTCAACAACCGCTACCAGGTCAACACGCCTGCCGCGAATACCAATGGCAGCATCGGCATTTCGCTATTGAATGGCAGTTATCTCATAGACCTGGAGCTCTCGGCGGCGCAAAACGAAGGCAAGAGCGAGACCATCTCATCGCCTCGCGTGATTACGGCCAACCAGAAGCAAGCCACCATCATGCAGGGTGTGGAAATTCCCTACCAGGAATCGGCCTCGAGCGGCGCCACCACCACTCAGTTCAAGGACGCCGTGCTCAAGCTCAAGGTCACTCCGCTGATCACGCCTGACAATCGCGTGATCCTCGATCTCGACGTGTCCGATGACTCCGTCGGTCAGCAGGTAACGAGCGCTACCGGCGGCAGCGTACCCTCGATCGATACGCGCCAGATCATTACCCAAGTGCTGGTCAACGACGGCCAGACCGTGGTGCTGGGCGGCATTCTCGACACCAAAAAGTCCAGAGCCGCCAACAAGGTTCCCTTCCTGGCGGATATCCCCGTGCTCGGATTCTTCTTCCGCAGCACACAGGACATCAACAACAAGACCGAACTGTTGATTTTCATCACGCCGAAAATCTTGCGCGAGGGATCGAACCTTTATTAAGGGCTCCGACAACGTCTAATGGCCCGCGACCCAAGGGCCGTTTACGCATCTTAAGCCAGGGGCGCCGCGAGGCGCCCCTTTTCAATGGGGTCCGCTATGATCTGCGACGATCATGCTCACCAAGCGCAATATTTTTCTGATCGGGCCCATGGGGTCGGGCAAGACGGCGGTTGGACGGCAGCTCGCACGCCTGTTTCGCTATACCTTTCACGACAGTGATGCGGACATCGAGGCGAAGACCGGCGTGGACATCCCCTTTATTTTCGAGAAAGAAGGCGAGGTGGGCTTTCGACTCCGGGAGAGGGAGTCGATCGACCGTTTGACGCGCCTGGACTCCATTGTGCTGGCAACCGGCGGCGGCGCCGTCATCGACCCGGCCAACCGCAAAGCGCTCGCGGAACGCGGCGTGGTGGTCTACCTGGCGACGTCGGTCGATCAGCAACTCGAACGCACGCGGCATGGACGGCACCGGCCCTTGCTGACAGACACCGATCCGGCGCAGAAGCTCAACGAACTGATGACGGGCCGAGCGGTCTTGTATGCCGAGATCGCTGACCTCACGGTGACCACGGATGGCCGCCGGGTACAGCTGGTGGCGGAGGAAATTCATCAAGAACTGCGGCGGGCGCAGCACCCGTAACTTCGTATAATCAACCCGTGCACACCATTCAAGTCGATCTAGGAGCAGCGAGTTACCCCATAACCATCGGTGCGGGACTGCTGACCGATCGGACTTTGTTGGAAGCCCAGATTCCCGGCCGCGACTTGTTGGTCGTGACCAATACCACGGTCGCCAAGCTGTATCTCGCGAAATTCAAGGGAAGCTTCGCGCAAAGGCGCATTGCCGAGTGCATATTGCCCGACGGCGAGCAGCACAAGACGTTGCAAACAGCCGGTTGGGTGTTCGACGCGCTGGTCGCCAACAAGATGAATCGCGACGCGACCGTGCTCGCCTTGGGAGGCGGGGTCGTCGGCGATATCGCCGGTTTCGCCGCCGCCTCGTACCAGCGCGGCATCGGGTATGTGCAAGTGCCCACGACGCTGCTCGCTCAGGTCGACTCCTCGGTCGGCGGCAAGACCGGCGTGAATCACCAGGGAGGTAAAAACCTCATCGGGGCCTTCTATCAACCGCGCGCCGTCATCGCCGACACGGATGCGCTCGCCACGTTGCCGGACCGGGAATTGAAATCCGGTCTGGCCGAAGTCATCAAGCATGGCTGCGTCTGGGACCCCATGCTGTTCAACTGGCTGGAACGCGAGATGGTGAAGTTGGTGGCCAGAGATGCCGAAGCCCTCGCCTACGCCATCAGCAGATCCTGCGAAATCAAGGCGACGGTGGTGGCGCGGGATGAGCGGGAAAATGACCTGCGGGCGATTTTGAATTTCGGCCATACCTTCGGGCACGCCATCGAGGCGGCGACCGGTTTCGAGAAATACCTGCATGGCGAGGCAGTCGGGTTGGGCATGCTCATCGCCGCGGATCTTTCCCATCGCATGGGCTTGATCGACTCACCGGTCAAAGAACGCCTGCGCGACATTCTCGTGCGCGCGGGTCTGCCGACTGAGGTGCCGCGCATCGGCGCCGCAACAGCGAAAACATTGATGCAAATGGACAAAAAAGTGATGGCAGGCTCGATACGGCTGGTGCTGCTCGAAAAGCTCGGCCGCGCCATCGTGACCGATCGCTATCCTCGGGCGGCGCTCGAATCCACCCTGGCAGAGCACTTCGGATGAGTGTGCTTGCCGCGTATGCCGCGCACCCCGAGCATTCCCGTGGACGCCGTCATCCTGAGCCGCCGCCGGAATACCGATCCGAATATCAGCGCGATCGCGACCGTATCGTGCACTCCACCGCGTTTAGGCGGTTGGTCTACAAGACGCAGGTTTTCGTCAACCACGAAGGCGATCTTTACAGGACCCGGCTCACCCACTCCCTGGAAGTGGCGCAAATAGCGCGTACCGCGGCCCGCGCCTTGAGGCTGAACGAAGAATTGTCCGAAGCGATCTGCCTCGCCCATGATCTTGGGCACACGCCGTTCGGGCACGCCGGTCAAGACGCATTGAACGATTGCATGAGGGATTTCGGGGGCTTCGAACACAATTTACAATCGCTTCGCGTGGTCGACGAGCTCGAGGAACACTACGCAGAATTCGACGGCTTGAATTTGACCTTTGAATGCCGCGAAGGAATTTTGAAGCACTGCTCGTATAACAACGCGGTTTTGCTTGGCGATGTGGGCGAACGCTTCGTGAATCGCCAACAACCCGGTTTGGAAGCGCAACTCGCCAATTTCGCCGATGAAATCGCCTATAACAATCACGACGTCGATGACGGCATTCGCGCCGGCCTCATCGGCTTCGAGGAATTGCTCGAAGTGCCTCTGTTTCGCGGCCATCACGATGAAGTGCAAGCGAAGTACCCGGCGCTCGCGGGCCGCCGATTTGTCTACGAGATTTTGCGCCGGATGATCAATCACCTGGTCAGCGACTTGATCAATTCCTCCGCGGCACGGCTTGTCGAGTCGGGCGTCCGCTCCATCGCCGAAGTGCGGTCACAGCCGGCGCCCTTGATTGGTTTCAGCGATGCCACGCGCGAATTGAATTACGCGCTCAAAACCTTCCTGCGCGAGCAATTGTACAAGCACTATAAAGTGAGGCGCATGACGTCCAAGGCGCGCCGCGTGGTGCGCGATCTGTTCGATGCATTCTTTGATGATCCTACGCTAATGCCCGATGAGTACGAGGCCCGGACGCGGTTGGAAACGGTTCAGGGTCCGGCCGGCCGCGCCCGCGCAGTCGCCGACTACATCGCCGACATGACCGATCGATATGCCATTCTGGAACACCGCCGACTATTCGATCCCAGCGAGCGCACCTAACGATGAGTGAACCTCTGAAGAACGACTTATTGCTGCGCGCGCTGCTGCGCGAGGAAACGCCGCGCCGCCCAATTTGGCTCATGCGCCAGGCGGGCCGGTATCTGCCGGAATACCGCGCCACACGAACGCGCGCCGGCGGCTTTCTGGAGATGTGCACGAATCCGGAGATTGCCTGCGAGATTACCTTGCAGCCGGTGGAGCGATTCCCGCTGGATGCGGCCATTTTGTTTTCCGACATCCTGACGATTCCTCACGCCATGAATTTGGGATTGGAATTCGAGGCGGGCGAGGGCCCCAAATTCGAGCGGCCAGTCCGAACGCCGGCGGACATCGACAGGCTGGGTGTTCCTGATCCCGGACAGGAACTCAAGTATGTTACCGACGCGGTGGCGCGAGTGCGCCGCGAGCTAGGCGGCCGCGTACCGCTGATCGGCTTCGCCGGCAGCCCCTGGACGGTAGCGACCTATATGGTGGAGGGAGGCGGCAGCAAGACCTTTGGCATCATCAAACGCATGATGTACGAGTCGCCGCGGGAGCTGCATCGCCTGCTAGATCTGCTCGCCAAGGCAACCATCCTTTACTTGAACGCGCAAATCGCCGCCGGCGCGCAAGCGGTCATGCTGTTCGATACCTGGGGCGGAGTTCTGACGCCGGCGCAGTACGAAGAATTCTCCTTGCGCTATATGGCGCACGTGGTCGATGCGCTCACGAAAAAATCCGAGGGCCGGCGAGTTCCCAGCATCGTATTTACCAAAGGGGGCGGCGCCTGGTTGGCGAAAATCGCCGCCGTCGGCTGCGATGCCGTCGGAGTGGATTGGACCACCGACTTGAGCGACGCCCGCAAGGCCGTGGATGGGCGCGTGGCGTTGCAAGGCAATCTTGATCCTTCGGCTCTATTCGCGCCGCCTGAAGCCCTTCGCCGCGAGACCCTGCGGGTGTTGGACAGCTACGGCGGCGGCGCCGGGCATGTGTTCAACTTGGGACACGGGATCACACCGGAGGTGGATCCGGAGCGCGTGGCGCTGTTGGTCGAGACGGTGCAAAACTACAGAATACCGCCGGGCTGATCGGGGCCAAGCCGACAAATTGGCGCATTCGCACAGATGCGTTTAGTTGCCGCGGTTGGCCGGGGTGCTTCGCAGTTCGTCTCGCAGCGCGCGGCGCAAAATCTTGCCGACGTTGGTCTTGGGCAACTCGGTGCGGAAGTACACATGCTTCGGTATCTTGTATCCGGTCAGCTCCTTGCGGCTGAACGCGATCAGGGCTTCCGCGGTGAGGCCCGGATCCTTCTTCACCACGAACAGCGCCACCGCCTCGCCTGAATTGTCGTCGGGCTGCGCCACCGCGGCGACCTCGAGCACGCCCGGATGCGCCGCAAGGACACTCTCGATTTCATTCGGATACACGTTGAATCCGGAAACCAGGATCATGTCTTTCTTGCGGTCCTCGATGTAGACGAAGCCCTTCGCATCCATGCGGCCGATATCGCCGGTGCGCAGCCAATCACCGAACATGACCTTTTCAGTTTCGTCGGGCCGGTTCCAATAGCCGCGCATGACTTGCGGTCCAAATACGCAGATTTCACCGACCCCGTTCACGGGCAACTCCAGTCCGTCATCGTCGCGAATGGAAACATCCGTCGAGGGTACGGGAAGGCCGACCGACCCATTGAACGGCAACCCGATGGGATTGGCCGTCACCATGGGCGAAGTTTCGGTCAAGCCCCAGCCTTGGGCCACGTTGTTGCCCGTGACTTCCTTCCAACGCTTCGCCACGACCGGCTGCAGCGCCATCCCGCCGGCGAAAGTGGCGCGCAAGGCGCTGAAGTCCACGCTCTCAAAACCTGGCGTGTGCAGCAACGCGTTGAGCAGCGTATTCACACCGCTGATGAAATTGAATTTGTACTTTTTCAATTCCGCAACGAAGCCGGGAAAATCGCGTGGGTTGGTGATCAAGACATTGCGCGCGCCCAACGGAATGAAAGCCAGGCAATTACTCGTGAGCGCAAAAATGTGGTACAGAGGCAGCGCCGTGATGACGATACGGCCGCCGCCCGCCTGCAGTGCAGGTCTTATCCAAACCAAGGATTGCAGCAGATTCGCCACCATGTTGCGGTGGGTCAGAACCGCGGCCTTGGCCACGCCGGTGGTCCCGCCGGTGTATTGCAGAAAGGCGATGTCTTCGGGCCCCAGGGGGACCGTCGCCAGTTTCAGGCCAAGCCCTATGCCCAAGGCATTTTTGAATGACATTGAACCCGGCATACTCCAGGGCGGAACCTGCTTGCGCACGTGACGCAAAACAAAATTCACGATCAATCCTTTGGGCGTCGACAATAAATCGCCGACTCCCGTTACCAGCACGTGTTTAAGATCCGTGCGCGGCAATACTTGCTGCAGCACATGGGCGAAATTCTCGACGATCACGATGGCCTTCGCGCCGGAATCCTTCAGCTGATGCTCGAGTTCCCGCGCCGTATACAAGGGATTGGTATTGACCACGACCATGCCGGCGCGCAGCGCGCCGAAAAGCGCGATCGGGTATTGCAATATGTTGGGCATCATCAATGCCACGCGATCGCCTGGCAGGAGGCCTGCCTTATGCTGCAGCCACGCGCCGAACGCGCGGCTCAGTTCGTCCAATTGGGCGTAGGTGAGGGTGGCGCCCATGTTGGTGAAGGCCGGTTGTTGACGATAGTTGGTGAACGCCTCTTCGATCGCCTCTTTTAGCGACGGATACGCCTCAGGGTCTATGTCCGCGGGAACGCCGGGCGGATAATGATTTAGCCAATTTCGATCCAAGCAGGTCGCCTCTT